>WLED01000016.1 GCA_009704445.1 Actinomycetota bacterium | reverse complement strand
GACATCTTGGGTCGCGGACAAACAGGATCAGGTAAAACTCTTGCATTTGGTTTAGCACTTCTTAATAACCTACAAAACAAGCAAGCAAAACCCCACAAACCACTAGCTTTAGTACTCACACCAACTCGCGAACTCGCACAACAAATTGATGAAGTTCTCACACCACTTGCTCGCGCAATTGGTCACGAATCAGTTGTTATCGCTGGCGGTATGCCATACGCCAAGCAGATCACCGCAATGCGCAAAGCAACTGCCATTCTTGTTGCAACACCTGGTCGCCTCATTGATTTACTTAATCGCGGAGAAGTACAACTCGATCACCTCGAGATCACTGTCCTCGATGAAGCAGATCAAATGGCTGACATGGGCTTCTTGCCAGTAGTAAAAGAGATTCTTGATCAAGGAAAAATGGGCGGACAGCGTCTGCTCTTCTCAGCAACCCTTGATCGTGGTGTTGATTCACTCGTTAAGTCATATTTAAAGAATCCAAAGACACACTCACTACAAAACGACCGTGCATCCGTTTCAACCATGGAACACCACGTTCTTGTTATGCACCCTGGTGATAAAGATTTAATCACCGCACAAATCGCAGCGCGTAATGGAAAAACTATTCTCTTTGTTAAGACCCAACGTGGCGCAGATCGCCTTGCTGACAACCTCGCAAAAGCTGGCGTTCCAGTCGGTGCACTACACGGTGGAAAATCACAAGCAGTTCGCACCCGAACACTCAAACTATTTAAAGAACAAGAAAACGCGGCACTAGTTGCAACTGACGTCGCCGCCCGCGGTATCCACGTCGATGGGATCTCACTCGTTGTTCACGTAGATGCACCAACAGATCACAAAGATTATCTACACCGCTCCGGTCGCACAGCACGTGCTGGCGAAGCCGGTGGAGTCGTAGTTCTTGCTACAACAAAACAACAAACTTCAGTAAAGGGGTTAACTTCTCGCGCCGGTGTCACACCTAAATTCGTTGGCGTTAAACCAAATGACGCCGAATTAATGACGATCACCGGTGCCCAAGAACCAAGTGGAATCCCATACGTAGCCCCAATTGTTGAAAATCGTGGACCTTCTCGCTCGGGCGGAAAGCGTCCACGACCTAATTCAAGTCAGCGTCGTAGACGGCCTAGATAAACTTCTTGTATGGCACAAAAATGTGACGTTCTAATTTTGGGCGCGGGCGTTGTGGGCTTAGCAACCGGCATCGCAATTTTAGAATCTTCACCCGCAAAGAAGGTCATTATCGCTGAAAAAGAGAAGACTCTAGGGTGCCATGCCAGCGGACGAAATTCTGGAGTAATGCATGCAGGTTTTTATTACTCTCCCGATTCACTAAAAGCAAAGTTTTGCCGAGATGGCAACCAAAATCTTCGTAAATTGGCAAAAAAGTATAACATCCCGGTTCAAGAAGTTGGAAAAGTAGTTGTAACTCGCGATGAATCCGAGTTAAGTAGATTAACCACTTTGTTTGAACGCGGCCTTGTAAATGGTGTTGATCTTGAAATATTGGATCAATCAAAACTGTCTAAATTTGAACCATTAGCGACTACATTTGAAAAATTCCTATGGTCTCCAACAACCGCAATCTCTAGTCCAAGTGAAATTATTAGTGCAATGGCGCAAGAATTCATTTCTCTTGGTGGAAAAATTGACTTTAATCAAAAAGTTTCTCTCGCGTTATCCAATGACGAAATTTATGATGCAACGAATTCCTATAGTGCTATGCATACAATAAATTCAGCAGGGGCACAAGCCGATCGAATTTCGCGTTCAATAGGTGTTGGCTCAGAATATGCAATGCTCCCATTTATGGGCGTGTATATCGCAACTGATGAGACAAATCTTCCACTTCAGCGTTTGGTATACCCGGTTCCTCATCCAATAAATCCATTTTTAGGTGTTCACTTCACCTTAACGATAGATCATAAAGTCAAAATTGGGCCAACTGCTATCCCAATTCTGGGTCGCGAACAATATTCTTTACTAGCTGGATGGTCTGGGTCTGATATCGCTCAATCTCTAATGGGAATAAAGTCCTTAATTTTGGGAGACGCTCACAATTTTGGAACAATAGTTAAAACTGAGTGGCCAAAAGTTTTTCAGAGACTTTTGGTGAGAGAATCACTTAAACTTGTTCCAGCCGCATCACAAGTCAAAAATTGGAGTAAAAAACCCCCTGGGATCCGTGCGCAGCTAGTCCATAAACCAACAGGTAGGCTCGAACAGGATTTTGTTGTTGAAACAAAACTTAACTCGACACATGTACTAAACGCTGTTTCACCTGGGTGGACAAGTGCGTTTCCATTTGGCCGACATATCGAAAATATAGTCAGGCAGTGTTTATAATTGTTGCATTATTTTATCTTGGCTCAAGAATTAAGTGAAAAGAATTTGGTGCATTTTCCTCACCACGAACCCATTTATCTGGGGAGAAATGCATCACTAGATCTGGTCGGTGATTAAATCCAAAACTTTCAACGTTCTCCAACCACCAATCTGAATTTTCTACTGTGCGGTGCAAATTTACCCCATCGACCCAGTCATCATTTGGAGATACTGATCCAATGAATAATCCGTCTGGCAAAAGATTATTTCGGATGTTTTCAAAAAATTTAGGTAGGTCTTCTTTTTCGATATGCTCCAAAACTTCCCAAGCGGTGATTACCTTAAACATCAATTTTTGATCATTTAATTTGAAACTAAAAGGTGCTGTTGCATCTGCGGTAAAGAGGTAATCCGGGATTGTTCCCCATTCTGCTCTGGCTCGAATTTTTGAGTAGTCGCTACCTTCAATTCCTGCCGCGAGAACTCCTGCATCGAGAAGAGTTTTAACAAATCCCCCTCCTGAACATCCAATATCCAAAACACTCAATTCTTGGATAGGAAAAAGTTCATAAAGCGCATTATTGAATTTCAAATTCTTACTGTTGTCTTGTTTTGTTCCCCACGGATGCGTATGGTCTAAACTTTCTTGTGCGATTTTTTTTGCCGCATAGCATTCGAGGTTTATTCCTTGGGGGTAGCGTGCATGAAAGATGGATTTAGCCTGGTGAATGCTTGTATTTTTGATTTCTTCTAGTTCGCCATTTTCATGAAATTTAAAGTTAATGAAATCGACTATTTCCTGGATTTTCCCTGAATTCGGTATACCCATTCCCCCTGGCCTGTTATTAAGTTTATGAAAGGAATCAATCAGATATCTTCCCACTTTTGCTTTTAACAATTATATTCCTCTGTCTGTTGATTGGATGAGTTGCTCTACTGCTTCAGCCACGATGTGACCCCAAACTAAATGTATTTCCTGTATTCGTGGCGTAGAGGTCGAAGGAACTTTCCAAATCTCAATGCCAGTCGTTTCGTTATCGAAGTCGCCCATCCACAAGATAGCTTGAGCTCCCATTTCTTTAGCTGCATTGAGCGCATTTAGAATGTTTTTGGATTTTCCCGAAGTAGACAGAGCTATTAGGAGATCTCCTTGTTGTAAATGTGCTTGTACTTGTCTTGAAAACATGAAATCAACACCAAAGTCATTGGCTATTGCCGTTAAAGCGCTTTGTGATTCATTCAGACATAGAGCAGGGAGTGGCTGGTGCTCGAGAACACATTTTCCCGTAAATTCGGCTGCCATGTGCATTGCCTCCGCAGCGCTGCCTCCATTACCTACAAAAGCAATTTTTTTTCCCGATTCAAAAATATCATGAATTTGTCTAGCTAATCCCTCAAGTTTTTGAAATTCAAGTGCACTTTCATTGGCGATTACGGAGCGTGCTTCGTCGATACGATTCTGAATAAATTTCTCTAGCACTTTATCATTATCCTCTAATCGGTCTTTGTGAGGCTTACAATAGTGCCCATGACCACATTTGCCATAGTCCTTTCTTTTGTGGTGGCAAAATGAGGAGAAATACTGCGGTTGTTTATTGGGGGTCTCGCGGTGGCGGCCCGCGCCAGTTGCTCAACCTGATTAGCTCTATTCAAAACAAGGATTCACAAGTTTTATTCTTCGCATCCTCAAATAATGAATTACTCTTCGAGTTGCAAACGAGCTTGAAGAAAAATCTGGAAATAACTGCGATCCCAAAGAATAGATTTCAATTGATAACTAATATTCCTCTTAGAAATTTCGTTGTTAAGAATACTTTGGCCAATCTGGAGAAAAACAATGTAACCAGAGTTTATTTCCTCATGCCACATCCTTGGGATCTTTATTTAGCGAAGAAAATACGAAAGCTTGGAAAAATTGAAGTTTGGCGTGGCATTCACGATATACAAAGGCATCCTGGAGATTTCTGGCCAAATCGATTAACGATTAGGAGATTGATCAAAAATGCAGATACACTGGTGTGCTTTAGTAGTTTTATTGAAAAACACTTACTCAAGTATGGAAAACCTATTGTTAAAAGCCATATTTTTGAAGTGAAACGAGAAAACAACTTATCTTCGCAAGACGGTTCCGTACTCTTTGTTGGAAGGATCAAAAAATACAAGGGATTGGACTTACTGGCCAGAGCTTGGCCTCTTGTATTGAATTCACAGAAGTCACTTACAGTAGCGGGTAGCGGTGCGATACCTTTAGAGTTGAAGAAAATTAATGCAAACTTTATCAATGAATGGCTTTCGAACTCTGAAATAGAGAACTTGATCCGTAAGTCGAATTTGGTAGTTCTTCCCTACATTGAAGCAAGCCAGTCTGGTGTTATTGCAATTGCCCATTCATTGTCGACTCCGGTAGTCGTCACACCTGTCGGTGGTTTGGCAGACCAAGTTACCCAAGGAATAAACGGATTGGTTGCTTCTGAGACCACGCCAGAATCTTTGGCAGCGACTATCGATGTAGCCTTGTCAAGAGTTTGGGAAATTGAAACCGAATACAATCCACTTCCTAATTTTTTAGTTCAATTAGAGTCAATTTAATGAAATGATTTTGTATCTTCAAACCATCTAATTACTTCTCTGATTCCAGATTCTAAATCTCTTCCAGCATATTGTGTGAGTACTGCATTAGCCTTCGCATTATTTAGAACTTTGCTTTTTGCTCCAACATATTTTGAGGTATCAAACTGAATTAGATTAAAGTCATATCCAGTTAAGTCGCAAATAACTTTGGCAAAATCGCGAATAGTGTGCTCCGTTCCAGATCCTAAGTTAAAGACATCCTTCTCACCGAGAGCAAAAAGTTCGGAAAGATTCGAAATGAAATCCTTAACATGGACTATCTCTCTTGATTGATAACCGTCACCCCAGAGAATTACTGATTCGCCAAATTCTCGGCCACGAAGAATCTTTCTGATTAGGTCAAATATAAAGTGCATCTGTCTTCCATCTTGGTGATAACCCGGACCGTACAAAGTAGATGGAACTACATAGAGAAAATCTAAATCGTATTGTTTATTTATTGCCCGGAGTCCTTGAAGCAACATTCGTTTTGTCATTGCATATGTGTAGAGGCTTTCTAATGGGTCTCCGCTCAAGTACTCTGTTTCAACCAAACCAGAAGATGGCGCATAGGAGCAGCTGGTGCCAATCGCAACCATACGACATGGATTTTCCTGCATCTGCCACCAATTCAGCACATTTGTGTTTATTTGCTGATTAACAATCCACTGTTCGCCAGGGTGCGAAAGACACCAATCACCTGCTTGTGTGTAAGCCGCAAGGTGGAAAATCGCATCGTAAGGGCCTTCAAATTTTGTTAAATCATAACTTGAGCGAAGATTGCATTCCTTGCTTGTAGGCGCAATAACCTGATGCCCTTCTTCTGTCAGGTAATTCACAAGATGCTGGCCAAGAAATCCAGAACCGCCGGTTAGAAATATTTTCATGTTTTGCTGCCTGGATTAACCGGGAAATAGAATTCCATACCATTTAGAACGTCCTCTGAATGTCTTTTTAATATCTCCGCTTTAAAGTTCCACGCAAGCACCAAATATGCATCTGGTTTTTCGGTTAATTCGTTATCCATAATGACAGGAATGTGCATTCCAGGGCTGACTAAACCTTTTCGGAGTGGATTTCGCTCAGTTAGGAACTTAATTTTATCTGGTCCAAGCCGGAAAAAATTAAGTAAAGTATTGCCTTTGACTGGGGCACCGAGACCGTAAATGACTTTACCGTTTGCTAGATTGAAATCGACCCAAGCAAGTGTTTTTGTTTTGGCTTCGTGAGCAGCTTTCGCAAACTCAGAATATCGTTCAATCGAATTCGCCCCACTTTCGTTTTCTTCATTTATCAGGTTGGTTAACCGATCGGAAATCGGCCTAGCACCTGGGTGGCCTATAAATCCAATTACGGATCCTCCATGAATTTCAGATATTTCTGCATCAAACATTTCAAGATTATGTCGATTTAATAAAGTTGTGATCGTTTTAAGTGTGTAGTACAAAAGGTGCTCGTGATAAATCTGGTCAAAAGCTGTATTGTCTTGCATTAATTTCATATAAATGAACTGCACAACAAAAACTCCATTGGGTTTTAAAACAAGTTTGATACCACTGCAAACTGAATGTAATTCTTCTAAGTGGAAAAAAACACCTGATGCATTGATGACATCAAATTTCTGTTCTAAAGATTCAGCTAACTTTAAATTGAAAAATGCATTTAAAGTGTTAATTCCATTTTGATTTGCGAAATCACTAACATAGGTTGCCGATTCAACCCCTAAGACTTCACATCCTAACTTCTTGTACTCCATCAATTGAGTTCCATCATTGCTACCTACATCTAAAACAATCGGCTTTTCTAATCCTTTTAAGAATCGAGTGCATACTGATTGTGCTACATCTTCAAAATGTTTTTGTAACGTAGAAGTTGTACCCGAAAGATAAGTGTGATCTATAAACATTTCCTCTTTTGCAATTGTAAAATCGAGTTGTGAAGTGCTACATGTTTTGCAAAAAATAAGTTTGAGCGGGTAGGATTTTTCAGAACTTAATTTTTCAGGCCTGATAAAACCATTTCCCCAGGGCTGGTCTCCTAAATCCAGAACTA
Source organism: Actinomycetota bacterium (assembly GCA_009704445.1). Classification (GTDB taxonomy): domain Bacteria; phylum Actinomycetota; class Actinomycetes; order Nanopelagicales; family Nanopelagicaceae; genus Planktophila. The sequence continues at coordinate 8,834 of WLED01000016.1, read as the reverse complement.
ATTCGAAGTCCGTAGAGTCGCAAACTCGACACTTTAAGCTGCTCAAAGGGGGCCTCCGCCATGTTTACCGGATGTTCAACCTGTAGAGTACAGAACATACCTTTCTATGGGCTTAAATAGGAGTTTTTGTGGCAAATGTATTAGTCACTGGTGGTGCGGGATACATTGGAGCTGTTCTGGTTCCAGAACTTTTGGAGGATGGCCATAAGGTCACCGTCCTCGACAACTTTATGTACAAGCAAAATTCACTGGCAGCCTCCTTTGTCAATCCAAATCTAAACGTAGTTGTTGGCGACATCCGAGATAGGGCTTTGGTTGCCCGGGAAGTCGCTAAACATGAAATTATCATTCCGCTTGCGGCAATTGTTGGGGCACCCGCTTGTAACCGTGATGCGACAGCAGCAGAAAGCATCAACCTGGATGCTGCATTGAACATTATTTTATTGGCTTCGAGTGATCAAAAAGTTATTATGCCAACAACCAACAGTGCTTATGGAACTACAAGAATCGGTGAAGTCAGTAGTGAAACAAGTACGCTGAATCCAATCTCGAGTTATGCGAAACATAAAGTTGAAGTCGAAACTGCACTCATGAATAATCCACTCAACGTTAGCTTCCGGCTCGCTACTGTTTTTGGAATGTCTCCAAGAATGAGGCTAGATCTTTTGGTGAATGATCTGTGCTACCGGGCGATTCATGAACGCTCTGTTGTCCTCTTCGAAGCCGACTTTATTCGAAATTATGTCCACGTTAGGGACGTATCGAGAGTTCTTCGGTGGGCGATTCATTCCGAGAAATCTGACGGAGAAGTTTTTAATTTTGGCCTAACAGAGGCAAACCTCTCGAAAAAGATGCTTTGCGAAGCAATTCAACGTCACGTTCCGTCTTTTGTATTTGTTGAAGCAGAATTTGGAAAAGATCCTGACCAAAGAAATTACACGGTTTCAAACGAAAAAATTGAATCAACTGGGTTTTCTTTTGAATACGGCCTAGACCGAGGATTGATTGAACTGGTAAAAGGACTGGCGACACTGAGAAATAGCCAGTACTCAAATCTCTAATTTATTCATGTTGTACTTAATCGATTCGAGTGCCAAAAATTTAAGTGGGCATAATCTGGAATATCTCAAAAGAATTTCAGAAAAAACTAAATCTGAATTCTTAATTCTTGGAAGGAAAGATTTGATTAGCGATGTCAATCCGAAATATCGCCCAACTTTTGAGTTTGGGACTTGGGATTTTGGGCGTTTTGGCTTTTCTGTCAAGTATCGTGAAGAAAGTTTGGGTCAAAATGCAAAAACTTTGAAGCCAACGTTGAGATTTATAATTACGGAAAAATACCTTGAAAAAATAGCTGCTGTTTTAGCAAAAAAGTTGCAAGGTTTGATTTTGCTAATAGTTTCACTGTCTAAACAAAGTAGATGTTATAGACGTGACCTACGTAATGGGCTGAAGGGCATGAAATTGGAATCTACAATTTTGATTTCCACAGCGAATGCCCGTGAGTTAATTGGCCTGAGTGGGTGGATTGCTGAATCTGATCCGAATAGGTACTCAATATCTGTAATTCTCAGACGTCCCATTGTGGATTTGCGGTCTTTTATCGAACTTCCACTAATTTTTGTAGACGCTCTCCTTTATATATCAGTAATTCAGAAGCTTGCAAACAAGGTTAAGTTTTTTGCCGATACGCCAGGATTAGCAGCACGAATTAGCGAGAGGAGTGGGAAGGAGATCGGCTGTGTTGCTGCAATGGGTTTTGAAAAACAAAATGAAAAACTCGATTCGTTGCTTGATGTTGCAGTTGCACCTAATTCTCGAATAGAAACACGCTATGAGTTAAACGGTTTACATAATATTCCGGATCTAAGCTCCCAAATGAAAATCAATCTTGACTCAAATAAGTATCGTGAATTATTGTCAAGGACAAGGTCAGTAGTACTGCCTTATGATCCTTTAAGGTATCGCTCGCGATCTTCTGGCGTGTTTGCCGAAGCATTGACTTTGGGAATTCTGCCAGTAGTTCCAACAGGGACCTCCATGAGTAGAGAGCTCACAAATTTGAATTCTAAAATCCTGCCAACTCCGAAATTCGTGACCGAACTAGCATTTGGGGAAGCGATTGACATCGGTCAATTTGGACAAGAGGAACTGCTGGTCACAGTGAAGTCAAATTTTAAATGTTCACTAATCTTGGAAATTTTGGATGGGGGAATTCGCATAACGCGCTCGGCTCATGATTTTTTTGAATCGAATGCGGTCGATTCTTTCTTGATTAGACCCACTAACAACACAATTTTATCGCTCAAATCTGATCGAAGTTTTATTCATCATAGAGATAAATTCGGCATTGCATTTACTCAGCTAAATGAAACTTTATTTGGGATTCCTTATTTGCCTGGAGATTTACCCTTAGCGCTTTCTCTCCTGAAAACTACAATATTTCATAGCGCCGATCATTCAAAAATCAAAGAACACTCACCATCTTCAATTTGTCAATCGTTGGGCATCTAAGGTGGTAAACATCAATGAGGTTTTTGTTCAAAAATTTACCCACTTTAAAGGTGAAAAAATATTATTTCTTGACCGGGATGGGACCTTAAATCAAGATAAAGGTTACGTACACAAGAAGACTGACTTAGAGATTCTCCCAGGAGTTATTGATTTTCTAGTTCGTGCAACCAAGCTAGGTTTTGGGATGGTTTTGGCAACTAATCAAGGCGGCGCCGCATTAGGCAAGTATTCAATAGAAGAGTCTTTGGAATTCAACTCCGCGATTGCATCTGAATTTTCTCAGAACAACATTATCCTTTCGGCCGCATATATTTGCTTCCATCATCCACTTTCTTCGGACCCGAAGAAGCGAGACTGTTCGTGTCGCAAGCCAAAACCTGGAATGTTAACAAAGGCGCTTCTAGACTGCAGGATAGGCAGTGACAGAGCTCTTATGATTGGTGATCAAGAAACTGATGCGCAAGCTGCTGCTAGCGCTGCTATCAAGTTTCAAAAAGTTGGTAGCCGAGAATTATGGGTAATGGCGGCTACCCAGTTGGAGGAATTTTGATTATCACACGAACTCCTTTGAGGATCAGTTTTCTCGGTGGCGGATCAGATTTCCAGGAATTTTTCAAAGATAACTCTGGATATGTTTTTGGGTCATCGGTCAATCTGTTTGTTTACACAGCGGTTCTTCAGCATTCAGAACTAGCTGACAATAAATTCAAGTTAACTTACAGAATTAATGAGTCTGTGGACAGAATAGAAGATCTTCAGCATCCACTGGTTAGGGAAATTCTCAAGAAATACCATACGGAAGATTCAGGGTTGCACATTGCAACTCTCGCAGATGTGCCTGCTAAGACGGGCCTTGGTAGCAGTTCGGCTTTTGCCGTTGGTTTGATAAATGCAATCTCAAATTTGCATGGCGCAAGATTAAGTCCAGTGAAATTAGCAATGTCAGCTATTGACATTGAACGAAATGTCCTCAAGGAGCCCGGAGGATGGCAAGACCAGTGTCATAGTGCCATTGGTGGATTGAATTTATTTAAGTTTGAGAATAGCTCGTTTACTAGAGAGTTTGAAATTACAGATTTTGATTTCACTGAATTACTTTCTAGCAAGTTAATCCTGGTAGCAGCCGGCGAGGCCCGCGACTCCGGAGATCATGCTGTTGTAACTTCTAAATATTTGCCGAGTATAGAAGGTAAGAAACTTGCAAGTGAAATGGCATTAATTGCAAAGCAAACAGCTGATTTAATGTTGAGCAAGTTGCCCGCGAGAGATAAAATTGAAATTCTCGCCGAGGCCATGAACAGGAGTTGGAACCTAAAGCAGCAACTTGGTTCACATCACTCGAATGAAGTTTCTCAGACAATACAAACCGGACTCAATGCTGGTGCAATTTCTGCAAAACTCTGTGGAGCTGGTGGTTCCGGTTTTGTATTGTTTATCCTTGGAGATATTTCCAAGGAAGCATTTATAGCTAAATTTCCAGATAACAGAATCCAAGAAATAAGTCTTTATAAAAACGGAAGTGAGATTGGACCAGCATCCTGGAACTGAAGTGTTTACCAGTACCAAATATGCTGTTCGAACATGTTATCTAAACGTATTCGACCAGCACCCTTAACGGCACTCTTTCTGGCTTCAATATCAAACCATTTTGCGAGGTCGAGAAAGCTCCGAATGCTGATTCGCTTCTTTTTGTACATGCCAAAACCCAGAAGATTTCGGAGGGTTTGGAGTTGTTGATCAGCATTCTTAAGTTTCTTCAATAAATCATCGCTCAAACTGTAATCTCCATTTTTTGCAAGATGATAAACAGTCGAAGCAATTTCAATGTCTGTACTCTTATGCTCACAATAAGATTTCCTGTAACCCAATGAATTCTCACCTAGTCTAGACATGAAGCTACGATCCGCTAAGGAGGCTTGATAAATTAGCCCGCCTGGTGTCCGAAAAATATACCAAGCCCTGATATCTTCAAGTTCAATTCTTTCAGAAGCTGTTGTGCGCTCTTCGGGATAGTTAAGAAACTCGCCAAGTACAGCGTTGATGTAAGTTACTTTCAAAGATGGCAGCACCCTTGACTTGAATTCTGTGTCGCCTGCGCCTTTAAAAGTAGAATCGTAATATCCAAACTTCTCATGAATATTTTTTCTGTACATTCCGCCCACATATGAAACATAACAAGTTTCCAGAAAAGGTGACGAAACGTTAGCGTCACGGCGATCATAAATCATAAGATCTTTCCTGAATTCACCTTTGGCATCTACTTCCGTAACAATTGAATTTGACATAACCCAATCAATCTCTGGGTTTGAGTTGAGAGCTTCTGAAAGCGCCGTGAGTGCTGTTGGATAAATTGTTTCGTCCACACCTAAAAAGCTTATGTAATCCCCCCGTGCTTGCGTAATTCCGTAATTCCAAGCGTCTTGTATTGTTACTCGCTTACTCACGCGAACCGCTCGGAGGGATATGCCTAATTCGTTGGCTAATTTAACGGAAATCTCCGCGTCTGGTGAGTTTGAGTTTGCATCAATTAAGAGAATTTCTGCGGACCCGTCTCTCAACTCTGGACATAAGGAGAGCCTTTCTAAAAACAGCGGAAGTTTGGACGCCGCGTTAAAATCGGAAACAATGACGGAAATTTTTGGTTTTTCTAGGAATTTCTTAGAATGTAGCGTTTGAATTGCTTCATAGGGGAAAATCGGAATATTCAGGAGCTGTGTGCGTCTATTCTCGAGATAATTAAAGACAGCAATTCCAGTTTGATCCTTTAACACGCACGACAAGGCTCGGGATTCTTCTTCGAGTCCTAGGCTATCTAAATCTGCAATCAAATTTGCAGCGTTAATCAACTCTGTATTATAACCTGAAAATCTTAAACTCCGTATTCCATATGTTACTTTCCTTACCATGGGAAAATCGGGTCTGCTAGATAAATGAAGGAAATGCAAAGGGCGTAAAATAATTGTCTGTTTACCACCAGTTGCTTTTCTCAAAAGAATTTTGGTTAAGAAATTGATCTGCAAGAATAAAGAGATAAGATTTATTAATTTAAAAGTTCGAAGCCAGTAAAAAAACTTGATGATGTTGATCTTCAATAAACTTAGGAAATTCTGAAGGAATTCAAAGGTCAGTAATTTTCTAAGGTAATGAAGAAAATTTCTTGTTATATTTGTTTTTGTGAAAATCAATCCATGAACTGAGTAATTCTTGGAACGTATTCTACTGCCAATAATTGAGTTGATACTAGTTTCATATTGATTCCTTTTAAGACCTTTGATAATTTCATCAATTACCTTCAAATTGTTTTTGATTTTGCTTTCATTGAGATTGGCGGCCTCAAGATGCTCTGATAGATTCTGAGCGCTTCTTACAATGTCTCTTGAGGTAATCTCTATGAAGCTGATATCAGGATATAAAGTTGAAAGGTGATGGTACGCACCGCATTCCTGAGAAATTGCCACATTCATTCCATTTGCAATTCCTTCAAGAGCAACTAAATTGAAACTATCAAATCGGGAAGGAACGATTAAAACATCCTTCTGCCCGACATAAGTACAAAGAGTTTCTAAATTTGTTGTTGCAAGATTTTCGACCGATATGTTCCTGTAGGTCGCTGACTTTACAACCTGTTCTGCATAATCCGAAAAATCACCGGTATCGCCTGCTATTTTCATTTTGATATTCTCTTGGGATATTAGTTTAATAAAGTTTGGAATTTTATCCACACCTTTTCTGCGTTCCCATCGCCCAAAATAAACAAAACTTGTTGAATGATTATCAGTCGATATCGCATCAACATATCTCGGATTTTTGATGAATAACCAAGGATTGATTTGAAGACATTTACTTAAATTCAGCTCAAGTTGTTTGGGATACCAATTATCTAAAGTAAAATAGAAGTCAACATGTTCGCGTTGCCTTTTCTCCAATTCTGAGATTCTCATGATTTGATCCTTTGAAAACCCCTCCTCATGTTCCAAGGTTTTACTCAAAGAGCCATGTATGAAAAGTGTAAGTACTTTAAAATCAACTTTGTTCCTAGTGAGAGATTCTCGGAGGAAATCGCCCACTATTTCATATTCTGGAATATCAATCAGGTCAAAGGTTTCGCCTGCCGCACTGCGAGCAAATTGTTCAGCACGCTCTGCTGCCTCTATTTCTTCATTAGTAAAGGATTTTCTGTTTTTGGCTGATTTTCTTGAATCATAGCGTTGCTTAATTCTTTTTTGGTTTAAAGTCGGCCTAGATTTGAGTTGAACTGGGTGTGCGTTATGTGGCAGATTTTTTGAATTTACTGTTTTGGTGGTAAAAAAATAGAATTCTATTTTGGGATTATCTTCAATCAAGGTTCGGTAAACTTGCTCTCCGCCGCCTAACCTAGAGTATATGTCTTTGGTAAGAATTAAGACCTTTCGAATACTGGTGTTTTCTACTCCTAGCATCATGGAGATATTATTTCTCTTTTTATGAAAAATCGTGGTTATCGCCACGATTTTAGTCGTGAAAAGATTATAATTTAGTAAATCTAAAGGAGTCTCATAAGATGAAGTTGTGGAAATTGAAGTTTAAAGAATCTGATCCTTCCAACATAAAACTTCGGGATGAAATACTCGCGCAAATTCGTTCGGAATTTACAGTGATGCCAAGATTCATGTTTCATCAGCCCCTTGACTACGACAAAATTTCACTACCTATCAAGTCGATTCAACCTGACAGAACCTCACCTCGTGTGCCTACCGATGAATTCAGATTTGGGTACTCACTGGGAGATGAATCTGTGTATTTGGAGTGGGGAGCATACGACCATGGTTTGATTTTAAATGAAATCAAAAGAGCAGGAATTATGAAGGATGGCTTGTCTATTCTGGATTTTGGTTGTTCTTCTGGTCGAGTTCTTCGTCACTTTGAAGCCCAGGTTAACAAAAATGGTTGGAGAGTTATTGGTTGTGATATCCAGGCCAGAGCAATTGAGAGTATGCGAGCAGACAATTGGCCTGATGGATTTGAGTTTTTTACTTCGACCACTCTTCCTCATCTTCCATTTGAGGACAGTTCGATAGATGTAATCTATAGTTTCAGCGTTTTTACGCATACTAAATATCTCTGGGATGCATGGTTACTTGAACTGAAAAGGGTTTTGAAGCCTGGGGGCATAATGATGCACACAGTCCATCTCGAAGATGCCTGGAAGTTCTACAACAAAAATAGAAATGAAAAGTGGGTTCAAGATTCACAAGTTCCGGAAGTTTATAACGTTGCCGAAATGAATGTTGACTTTCTCTTTGACGGCGATGCGAGCGTTAGCCAAGTTTTTTGGAAAAGAGAAATACTTGAAAATTACTGGTCACGGTATTTTGATTCCATAGAAATATTGCCACCAGCCGATCGCTTCTCGTTTCAGAATATCGTTATTTTGAGGAAATGAATTTCTAGTAGCGGCTACAAGTGTGTCGAATTCGCCAGGAAGATGTGATGTATTTACCTTTGGTAAATGGATGAAGACATTAGGAATCGAGGGCCCAATTCAAAGAATCTCTCAAGCTGGGATCTTTGCCGCGTTAAGCATATTGTCTGACAGATTCCGCATGCATCACTAGGTAGTGTTTGAGTATTTCCTCGCAAATACCCTCAATCCAACCGCACCACGCCATTCGGTGTCATCACATGCACAGCAACAATGCCTGACTCTCCATCATTTGCAGACTCTGCAACCCATTCAACTTCAACGTCGGAGCCAATTGCTGCACGTAGCTCTGATCCAAGCCACTCTTCAATGCGTGATTCGTCTCCTGCGATTTCAACTTTAACAATCTTTGCAATTGCTTTTCCATCTGTTGATGGATGATCAAGTGATAGCCACTCAATAAAGAATGGAAGTTGCTTATCTTCTAGTGTTCCAAGAACGCCTATTTGTTTCCACGCTAAATCTTTTCCATCTGGCTTTGTGCGGTGCCCATCAACTGCTGCGCGTCCTAAACGCTTTTCAATCTTTGAAACATCATCGACTGCAACAACCCATGTGAGCCATCCGCCACCTTCTGCGGCACGTTGTGAAACAGCTTTACCAAAAGGAGTTGAGTCAGATGAGGGATGATCTAGTGGACAGACAACTTCGAGGTAGTGTCCATTTTGCAATGGAAGCGTGAAGTTGCGTGTGCCAAAACGTGGATGAATACCGCCATCAACAAATGTGCTGCCTAAGCGAGCGCCAAGACGTTGAACGGTGTCGGCTAGTTGATCATGGGAAGTTACATATGAGACATGGTCTAAGCGCATGGGTAAATCTAACCCTATGAAAAGGGGTGCTTTTTACCATTTAGCGT
>WLED01000015.1 GCA_009704445.1 Actinomycetota bacterium | reverse complement strand
GCACGAAGGCAACTTAATACGCACGAAATGGTGCCCCGAGTGGGGGTCGAACCCACACTGGGAGGATTTTAAGTCCTCTGCCTCTGCCATTGGGCTATCGGGGCGTTACCTAGTTAGTTACAAGCGGGGGTAAATCTACACTTATTTTTTGGATCTAAATCCCACAATTGTGCTTGCCTCAAATGCACAAACCATTCGTAGTTCAACTGGTGCTGGCAATTGAGAGCGCGATGCCATCCAAAATATCTGTCTCTGAGGCAATGAACTGCGTTGCTGCGGTTGCTTTCATTACCTCCGAGAGAACTAAGGCCCCGGCGGCTATGACATCAACTCGACCAGGATGCATATAACCAAGATTACTTCGCTCATCTCTATTCATTGCAAGAAACATTTCAGAAACTTTATGAACTTGCGTTGAAGAAATACGTGAAAGATGAATTGAATAACGATCATAAATCTCTAACTCAAGAGCTGCAGCGGCAACAGTTGTTGCTGTTCCGGCAACTGCAACAACTGTCTTTGCTTTGGTGATTGGAACGATCGTTGCTGCTTGGGCGATGGCCTCTTGTATATCTGTGCGAGCCAATTGGACTTGGCTGTCCGTTGGAGGATCGTTTGTAAAGTGACGCTCGCTCATTCGAACGCATCCGATATTGACACTTTTTGCCGCTTCAACTTTCGTGTTACCAAAGACAAATTCTGTAGAACCTCCGCCAATATCAACGACTAAAAAAGGACCAGAATTGGAATCTAACTCTTGAATGGCGCCTATAAATGATAATTCAGCTTCTTCAACTCCGGTAATGACTTCAACATCAATACCCAGACGTTCACGAACACCATCAATAAACAATGCCCGATTAGTTGCATCTCTGGTTGCACTTGTTGCGCAGAAACGAATCTTTTCAACACCGCGCCTTGCGATCTCTGCTGCGTATTTATCGACGGCTGCAAGTGTTCGCTCAATTGCATCTGGATGAAACTCGCCAGTTTTATCGACGCCTTGTCCAAGGCGAACAACTTCCATATCGCGCACAACTTCACGGAGTTTGTTTGACTCAACATCTGCAATCAGTAGTCGAATTGAATTAGTGCCGCAGTCGATTGCTGCTACCCGCATGGATTGCTCTTCCACCACTGTGGTAGCTGCTCTAGAGCTTCATCTCCTAGTGGATTTACATCTGGACCTGCTGCCAATGAATGAGCAACCAGTGAGTGCAAACATTTAACTCGGTTAGGCATTCCACCAGCAGAGACATTTTCTACTTCTGGCACATCCATTTGAAGTGCAGATCGAGCAGCGATGTAATCATCATGGGCAGCAGCATATGCACCAGATAATTCGGCATCTGTTTCAAGGCGATCATTCATCTGTCCCATTAATCCAGTTGTCTCTAAAGTAGAGATCACTGCAGTTAATCGTGGACATGTTGCGTAATAAAAAGTTGGAAACGGTGTTCCATCCTCTAATCGTGGTGGAGTTTCAACGACTGCAGGTTTGCCGCAGGGGCAACGGTAAGCGATTGCATGCACATCTCGAGGTGTGCGTCCAAGCTGAACTTCAATGCAATCAAGATCTGCTCGTGAAACCTCTCTCATTTACTATCAGTCTCACTTATTGATGCAATTAATCTGGCATACCAGGGTTGTCCATCGGTAAGTGCACTAGCAATTTCAGTTGTATTTTCTTCTAAACGCGATGTGGATCCATCAACAACAATGTATTGACGCTCACCTGGCAAAACAAAATGTAAGCGCTCACGAGCCTGTGACTTGATGTATTCAGGATCTTGCCAACGCAGTAGCTCTTCTCTCGCCTTTTGCAGTGCAACATTATCTGCAGAAAGTTGAGATTCAAGGGCACTAATTTGAGCTCGTTGCGTGAAGTAATGCTTAATCGGCGGTGCAATGGCAAGAGTGAAAACAAAAAGGATTGCAATAAATGCCAAGGCACGATTATTAGTTCGACGGCGAAAACTTAACTGTCGACGTGCCATTAGATGTGCTTATCCTTTAAAGCGTGGAAATGCATCACGCCCTGCATAAATTCCGCCATCTTCTAGCTCTTCTTCAATTCGAAGAAGTTGGTTGTACTTTGCCACGCGCTCAGATCTAGCAGGTGCCCCAGTTTTGATTTGTCCGCAATTGAGTGCAACAGCCAAATCAGCAATTGTTGTGTCTTCTGTTTCACCTGATCTGTGACTCATCATGCTGCGGTAATTAGCACGGTGCGCCATTTCTACCGCATCAATAGTCTCTGTCAAGGTTCCGATTTGATTGACCTTTACTAATAATGCATTTGCCGTATTTCCTTCAATTCCACGAGAAAGTCGCTGCGGATTTGTTACAAAAAGATCATCGCCAACGATTTGAATGCGAGAACCTAGAACCTTAGTCATCTGAGTCCAACCAGCCCAATCTTCTTCATTGAGTGGATCTTCGATGGAGACAATTGGGTAGGCATCAACTAACGATGTGTAATAGGCAATCATTTCATCTGATGTTTTTGAAGCACCCTCAAATGTGTACATGCCTTTTTCATGAAATTCTGTTGCAGCAACATCCATTGCTAATGCGATCTGACTGCCGGGCTTAAATCCTGCAGATTCAATTGCTTCTAGAATCAAATCCAGAGCTGCTCGATTGCTCTCTAGATTTGGCGCGAAACCACCTTCATCTCCTACAGATGTTGCTAAGCCACGCTTTTTTAGAACAGCCTTGAGTGCGTGATAGATCTCGGCGCCCCATCGAAGTGACTCACGAAAAGTTGGAGCCCCGATTGGTGCAATCATAAATTCTTGAATATCAACATTTGTATCTGCATGTGCTCCACCATTGAGAATATTCATCATTGGAACCGGAAGCACATGTGCATTGGGTCCACCCAAGTAACGGAATAATGAAAGATCGGCAGAATCTGCTGACGCCTTAGCTACAGCAAGTGATGCACCAAGTATTGCGTTTGCGCCGAGTCGGGATTTATTTGGTGTTCCATCTAATTCGATCATCGCAGTGTCAATCAAGCGTTGATCTTGTGAATCGTAGCCAATGATCTCTGAGGCAATTTCGTTGTTGATAAACGCAACTGCCTTTTCAACACCCTTACCTAAATATCTCTTTCCACCATCTCGAAGTTCAGATGCTTCAAATGCTCCAGTTGAGGCCCCGCTTGGAACAGCTGCACGTGCCTGAGTTCCATCTTCTAATTCAATTTCAACTTCGACCGTAGGGTTTCCGCGGGAGTCAAGAATTTCACGAGCACCTAATGCTTGGATTATTGCCACGTACGTCTCCTCTGATTTTTTCCAACGATCTCAACTACGAAATCGCATTGATTGAAAGATTTGATCTGAAGTTATATGGCAAATACTACCGTGAGTTAACTCATAATACCTATGAAATCGATAGATACTAAAAATTGAAAAATAATCTAGTTGGTGTTTTTGGATCTGGAGCAGTAAGAGGATCTGAGTAATCAATCTCTGCCTCATAATCCCCACTATCTTCAGCATCCAAAATCATTCTTCCAATTGTTTGAGCGTTTGTAGTTCCCCAAAAGTTTTCATATGCGGACATAAAAGCGTTGTCGTGCCCTTCTCTGATACGAAGTGCGGTATATGGCCCTCTAGTAAAGGAGTTTTTCGTTACTAAGACTTCTGAGCCATAAGATGCCCATACCTCAACCCAATATCCGGTTGTGCTCTTCCCAATAAACAAATTATTTCTAAACACTAGTTCTTTGCCAGACTCATAATCTCTAGCTCTAAACCCAACACTAAATCCACCACTTGCTCTGAAGACATTCCCTTCAATATATGAAGAGGCACCCGGATACCAGATATATGAGTAGTCACTAACATTTACTACCTGAGAATTCCTCAAGTTAAAAGATGCATATCCTGCATTACCAGATGGAGCAAGTAAAGCTCCTCCACCAGAAAAAGATGCATGATTAATATCTATTTCAGAGGCAGCAGATGAACCTTGAACAGAAAAATACGATTTTATCTTTCCGGAGAATTTCACAAAATTATCTGAAGTCCCTGCAACTTTTAACCTTCCTTTTACTCGAAAACTTCCACTTGATGTCAGTTTAATTTCTACACCTGGCTCAATATAGACATCGACTCCTGCAGCAATATCAACTGTATTTGAGACAAGGTATGGACTATTCTCGATTGTTAAACGAGCATCTTCCTTGATAACTCCCTTTAATCGCTTTGGTAACACTTTAAACTGGGAAACATCAATTGAACTCCAAGCATCTAAATTTGCTTCATTTACATCGCCTAGTGTTTTTGATTTTTCTTTTTTAGCTTTTTCGGCAGCTGCTTTTGCTGCTGAATCTGCTGCACGCTTTGCTGCAAGTGCATCTTCTGTAGCTTTCTGGGCAGCGCGAGTTGCAATCTCTTCCTCACTTAATGTTGGGGTTGGAGTTCGCGAAGGAGTTGGAGTTGGGGTTGGAGTTCGCGAAGGAGTTGGAGTTGGAGTTGGTGCTACAACTGAAATACTTCCCAAAGCTTCAACATGGGTATACCAGGTTGCTATATCTCGTGCTTGTGCCTTTACATACCAAGTTCCTAAAGATATTGAAGGCGGAAGCTGCACACTTGCTTGATAAGTTCCATTTGTTTGAGTTCCGCTTACTAGTGATGCGCCACTAAATTGATAATCTGGTGAGCCAGCGGGATTTTTACCTGAAACTTTCCATAGTGAAACAACATTGTAGCTACAGCATCCAGCGTTATCAGTAATTTGATATGTGAAATTGAATGACTCGCCTGGATTGAAAGTACTCTTTGGAAACACCCCCGAATTTGGCACCATAACTGGTAGATCTTTATCAATTATAAATGAAGCCACTTGTTCTAAATGGGTGTATCTACCAAAGTTATCAATTGCTTGAACCTTCACATAGTAAGTACCTGTTTCAAGTGAAGTGGGGGCAACAAAGGAGACCTGGTATCTACCATCAGTTGCACTGCCGCTTACTCGAGTATGAGATGCACCTATTGAGTAATACACCTGGTTGCTATTTACATTTCTACCGGAATCCTTGTAAACGCCAATTAATGATGTGCTGCAGCAACCGACATCATCGGTAACTCTGTAGGTGAGAATAAGTGATGCATTTGGCGCAACAATATTATTTGAAATAATACCCGAGGAAGGATCAACGACTGGTAATTGCGTGTCATTTGCTGAGGCAGTTATTGGATTTAGGATAGAAAACAAAAGAAAGAACCCAGTAAACACAGCAGTAATTTTGGCTTTCACTTGCACTCCTTCGATGCTACCCCTGATCTAATACTCGATAGTTTAACTCATGCGGGAGTCTAAAATCTCGAGCAATCTCAACTCTGTAGGAGAACCTTTTGCTTTTCAGCCATTAAGGTTAAATACACTTCGGCCGGAGATATCACGTCTTTCACTAAATACTTGGACTTTAGGACATCTTCCAAAACTTTCAATTTAGGGAAAAGTGCCTCTTGAGCATTACTAAGTGCTTCATCCGCGAGAAAAAATGCATTGAGCCCTTGTTCTTCCATTAATTTTGGAAGACAGAATGGTTCTTCTTCACTGAAGTTGGGGCACCACTGTCGATAAACATCAGTTATTTTTTGTTCCGATAACTCAATAACTGCCACTGCTTCGCGAATTTCGTCCCAACGTGCATCTCCTGAAATCACTTTTCGTAATAATTCGATGTCTAAGTTATCTCCTTCATAACTTTTGAGACCCAATGATTCTTTAAAAGAACTAAGTGATTGCTCGGATATTTCCTTGTCACTTCCAGGAATAAAAAGTGCAAGATTACCTATTAGAAGTACCTCATCGAAAACAGCACCCTCAGAATAGATGCGGTTACCACCTTCTCCACCAACGCAAATTGCGATTTGGTCTTGATTGACAGTCCAAAGCTCTCCTGGTTTGTCACAGGGTTCTTCTGTTGCAGAATTCGGAGATTGACCGCAAGCTGTGAGCATTGTTAGAGCAAATAAGAATGCAATTATCCGAATAGACACTCGATAAGAATACTGAAACAGTTAGCGAAATATCAACCAGTCATAAGTTAACTCTGAGTTTTCGAACGAATCTGATTACTAACTCGAATCGCTTCCTTTCGAAGGGCAGCCTCAGCATCGATTCCATTGGAATGAGCCCATGCAATAACTGCATGCAGAGCTTGGCCAACTGCGCTTTCATCTGCATGAGCCTCTAATGCATTTGCTTGAGGAGTATCCACATGAACATTGAATTTTTCTGCGCGATATAAGAGTTTTTCCAGTAGAGGTAGAGCTGGCTGAGAAAGGGCAACTCCATCAACTGGTGAAGTTCGACCTTTCTCTTTCTTTTTTATCTCTTCCCAATTTTCGAGAACTTCTTCAGATCCACTGACTTTAAGGCCAGCAAATACGTGAGGGTGTCTACGAATTAACTTGTCAGCAATTCCCTCTGCAACATCTTCAATCGTAAAAGGATCTGTTGGATGATCCTCTGCCATTCGTGCATGGAAATAAACTTGAAGTAAAACATCACCTAACTCTTCGCGCATATCGATGCGGTTTCCATTTTCAACCGCTTCAATAAACTCATATGACTCTTCTAGAAGATATTTGAGCAAAGACTCATGCGTTTGTTCGGCATCCCATGGACATCCACCAGGAGAGCGCAAAGTATCCATTACTTCAACTAATCGTTGAAGTTGAGATCCTTGCATTGTGAATTAGTTTCCAGATGGAGTAACGGCTGAACCTGCGGCGTCGCTTGCAACCACATCTGCAGTCTCTGGATTCCATGCACCGTATCTTGGATTAACAGTCACTCCAAGTTCTTTTGCTTTTGCAACAATTAATCTCTGAATTTCTGATCCGATTTGTTGCTCTGGAACGCCGCTTGCTGCAATCAAACTGCTAATTTTATCTGAGAAAGTTCTCGCTTCAATATACAAGTCCAAATCTTGTGCTGCTAAGCCAGCAGCCACAAGTGCGATTGGTAGCTGATCGGCTCCACCCACTTGCTGCAAAATTGCAGCTCTCTGACTATCGATCTCTGCTTTTGTGACAGTGATTTCTAACTCTGCTCCAACTTCACGAAATAGAACTCCAAGAATGTGAGAAAGTAACTGTGATCGATTAAGTGCTTCACCATTTTCAAGTTGCATCTGTGATGTATCTATTCCTGCACGTTCGGCAAGGATGGCATCAATACTTCCTTGAACAGTGGCTTGTGAGATTCGAGTTCCACCAACTGTTGCAGCTGCACCAACTTGCGCGCATCCAGAAAGCACTACGGCTAACGCGGCAACTGCGCCTATAAGAACTTTTTTCACGTTGATCTCACCTTCTCTTGCTTAGCCAAGTTGGTTAAGGGCCTCAACGACCCAGGCCAGAAGAGAAGTATCCACTATTTCTGGCGTATTTGCTGACGGGTCCCAGACCGCTGCTTTCGGTAAGGCAACTAAAGCAGTATTTGTGGTGGTCTTATAAATAGAACCTGGATACATGCGTGCCAATCGCAGCTGCTTTGACTCTGACAAAACCAAGGGAGAAAACCGTAGAAATTTTCCTTGCACAATTACTTCTGTTAACTTCAAAGCCTTTGCTTGTGCTCGCAATGATGCAACACCTAGAAGCGATTGTGCTTCCTCTGGAAGTGGGCCAAAGCGATCGATTAGTTCAGACTCGATTGAACCAACATCCTCCGCTGACTTTACGTCAGCTAATCTGCGATACAAATCTAACCGCAATCGCTCTCCCGGTACATACTCGGTAGACAGATGCGCATTTATTGGTAGTTCAACTTTGCACTCTAGAACTTTCTGATCTGTTTCAATAATGCCGGATTTATAATCTTGAACTGCTTCGCCAACCATTCTCATATACAAATCAAAACCAACATCTGCAATGTGTCCTGATTGCTCCCCACCCAAAAGATTTCCTGCACCGCGAATCTCTAAATCTTTTAATGCCACACGCATTCCCGCACCTAAATCAGTGTTTGTTGCAATTGTGGTCAATCGTTCGTGGGCCAATTCCGAAAGTGGCTCATCTGGCGAATACAGAAAATATGCATAGGCTCTTTCACGCCCTCTTCCAACTCGACCTCGAATTTGGTGTAGTTGAGAGAGTCCAAATCGATCAGCCCGTTCGACTATTAAAGTATTTGCATTTTGAATATCTAAACCACTTTCAACGATTGTTGTGCAGACTAAAACATCAAAATCACGGTTCCAGAAAGCCAAGATGACATCTTCTAACTCTCCTTCTGACATTTGGCCATGTGCAACTCGAATGCGCGCATCAGGAACTAATTCCTTTAAGTGAAGAGCTGTTCGATCAATACTTTCAACGCGATTGTGCAAATAGAAAATCTGACCATCTCGCAAAAGTTCACGGTGAATTGCAGCAGCAATCTGCGCGTCCTCCGCGGGGCCAACGTAAGTCAAAATTGGATGGCGCTCTTCTGGCGGTGTTGTAATCGTAGACATCTCCCGAATTCCAGTTACTGCCATCTCTAGTGTTCGAGGAATAGGTGTTGCTGACATGGCCAAAACATCAACTGTGGTTCTCAATTTCTTTAAGGATTCCTTTTGCTCAACGCCAAAACGTTGCTCTTCATCTACAACAACAAGCCCAAGATCTTTGAAAATAACATCATTTGAAAGAATTCGGTGAGTTCCTATAACTACATCAACGCTTCCTGCCGCTAACGCGCTAAGAATCTCTTTACTCTCTTTGGCAGAGTTAAATCTGGATAAACCTGCAACTTTTATTGGAAAGCCGGAATATCTTTCTGTAAATGTCTTGGTATGCTGTTGTACAAGCAGAGTTGTCGGAACAAGTACAGCAACCTGTTTGCCATCTTGAACAGCCTTAAATGCTGCACGAATAGCAATTTCTGTTTTCCCATAACCAACATCACCGCAGATAATCCGATCCATTGGATATGCACGTTCCATGTCGGCCTTGACTTCATCAATAGTTGACAGTTGGTCTGGAGTTTCAATATATGAAAACGAATCCTCTAACTCTCTTTGCCACGGTGTATCTGGTGAAAATGCGAATCCTGGTGAACTTGTTCTTGCCGCATAAAGTCTGATCAACTCTCCTGCAATTTGTCGAACTGCTTTACGTGCGCGGCTCTTTGCTTTTTGCCATTCACCACTTCCTATTCGGTGAATTGTTGGAGCTTCTCCGCCAACATATTTAGAAACCTGTTCTAAAGTATCTGTAGGTACAAATATCCGATCTCCAGGCTGACCACGTTTGGCCGATGCATATTCAATGATCAAGTATTCGCGTGTGACTCCGCCAACTGTTCGTTGCATTAACTCCACGTAGCGGCCGATTCCATGTTGTTCGTGAACGATAAAATCTCCAGCTTTGAGCTCTAATGGGTCAATTGCTTTCTTTCTTTTTGTTGGTAATCGCTCACTATCTTTAACGCTGCCCTTACTTCCTGTTAAGTCTCTTTCGGTCATAAAGAAAATCTGATCGGATTGACTTTCAAATCCATGAGTGACGACTGATGTCGTTATATTGATGGTTGCCTTAACGGGTGCATCAAACAAACTTCCCATGATGTTGACTGGTAAATCTGCTGCTCGAAATATCCCGGCATAGCGCTCTAACATTCCGTGGCCGTGAGTGGCGAATACAACTATTTGACCTCTTTCGAGGGCTTGTTTTAGCACCTCTACTGTTCTCTCAATGTCACCTCGCATTGGGTCTATTGCGCTGTAATCTAGAAATTCTGTTCCTTCTGCCAAATCACTTCCGTAAACACTTAACTCTGCTCGAGGCAGATTCATTTTCACAATTTCTTGATTTAACTCATCCCAAGAGACATAAGTTTCTAAACCATGATTAATTGGAGCAGCTGCGCCCAAAGCAGCATTAGACCAGGATGCATTGAGGAACTCGTCATTTGTGGCAAGTAGATCATCTGCTCTAGATGCAATTCGCTGCTCATCAACAAAAACTATCTGCGTATCTTTAGGAACTCTAGTCAATATTGTTTCAGTCTTTTCAACCAACAAAGGAATCAGTGACTCCATACCTTCAAAAATGATTCCTTCACTTATTTTTTCGAGCATCTCCTCAGCGCCGGCATTTTGACCTTTTGCCTTTTGTGCTCGTTTTTTTACATCTTCCGTGAGTAATAGTTCGCGACATGGAAATATCGTGATGCTTGAATCTACTGGCTTTATTGTCCGTTGATCAGAGACTTCGAAGAAGCTAATATCTTCAATTTCGTCACCAAAGAAATCAATTCTCATTGGGTAATCACTGAGTGGCAAAAACAAATCAACTATTCCACCTCGCACGGCAAACTCACCGCGGCGTTCAACTAAATCAGTCCGTATATATGCAAGAGATGATAAGTGCCGAACAAGTTCTTCCATCGACTGTTCTTGACCGACTCGAAGTTGCAAAAGTGGTCTAGAACCTAATTCACTAATAATGCGGTGAATTACACCTCTAACTGGGGTCACAATTATTGGATGTAGTTTGTGCTTCTCTTTGAGCGCATACAAGCTCTTAATTCTTAAGGCGACAGTATCGCTGCGAGGACTCAATCGTTCATGAGGCAAAGTTTCCCATGCAGGAAATTCAATAACATTGTCATAAAGTTCTCGAAGTTCATTAACTAAATCTTCACTACTTCGACTAGAACTTGTAACGACTAATAAAGGGTGTTTTGATGCCCGTGCAGCTAAAAGAAACGGAAAAGTTGAAGAAGGTCCAACTACTCGTTGCGCATTGATGAATTGTTTTGACAGCAAAGGAATAACTCCTCGCATGTGCTGCCTCCAATGCCTTAAGGCCCCAACTTCTAACTACCCAGGGTCTGGGAGCAAAAGGGGGCTTACAGCGCAGATTCTAATTGTTTTGATGGCTGAGTCATACCTGAGATGATTAAGCAATGAGCCACAGCAAAATTGCCGCTGATGATGCCGGATTGCGCAGCGATGTAAGGCGACTGGCGGATTTGTTGGGTCAGACATTGGTTCGACAAGAAGGTCCCCAGTTACTTGAACTAGTGGAAGCTGTTCGAAAGTCTGTCCGTGAGGGTTCAAGTGAAGAAGTTTTAGCAAACATTACCGATGAAGAATCAGTGCAGTTAGCAAGAGCCTTCAGTACGTATTTCAATTTAGCAAATGTTGCTGAACAAATTCACCGTGCACGAGTGCTTTCACATTCACGTGCAACGGGAGGGTCTTGGCTTGTACGGGCAGTTGATCGAATTGAAGAAGCACTTTTGCAACAGTCTCCAGGACACCAATTCAACAAAGACGATGTATCTCGATGGATTGGTGAGATGTCTGTCCGCCCAGTTTTTACGGCTCACCCAACAGAGGCTGCACGTCGTTCTGTCCTTAAAAAACTTGGAGCGATCGCAGATTTACTCAATGATCCAGACAATGCATCACAGCAAGACCGACTTGCAGAAAATATTGATTTGCTCTGGCAGACAGATGAGCTTCGCTTGGGCCAACCGGAACCTTTAGATGAAGCGTTAAATGCGCTCTACTACCTTGATGATTTATTCACTCAAACGGTTCCAGAAGTTTTAAATGATTTTGCAAAAGAACTAAAGAGAATTAAGGTCGAAGTTCCTGTAACTGCGCGGCCATTATCTTTTGGTAACTGGATCGGTGGAGATAGAGACGGCAATCCAAACATTACTGCTGAGATCACGACCAAGGCCATGGTTCTACAAGTAGGTCATGCGATACGTGTGACAATTGCAGCAATGAATGATCTTCGCCAGATGTTGTCAGTTTCAACCAATATTGTTGGTTCTACTCCAGAACTGACTGCATCAATTGAGAAGGACTTTAAAAACATTCCAGAATTTGAGCCTCGATTTTTAAGATTAAACGCCGAGGAGCCTTATCGACTTAAGGCAACAGCAATCGTGCACCGCCTTGCATTTACCCGAGATCGCCATGCGGTCGGTGCGTCTCACGTTGCCAACCGAGATTATGAAAACACTGCCGAACTCCTCTCTGACCTTGTTTTGATGCGAGATTCATTGCTAGCTAATCGCGGTGAGTTAATAGCTACTGGCTTACTTGAGCGAACAATTCGCACAGTAGCTGCTTTTGGAATCACTCATGCAACCATGGATATTCGTGAACATTCAGATGCTCATCACAATCTCTTAGATCAGGTTCTAGATATTCCAGGGTATCTTTCTAAAACACACGATGAGAAGTTTAATCTTTTGATTGAAATTCTTGCAGCAGATACATCTTTAAACACATCAAAATTGGATTCATCAGGAAAACGAGTTTTAGATACCTTTGTTGCAATAAACGATTTAATCGATCGATTTGGAACCCAATCTATTGAGACCTACATCGTATCTATGACTAAAGGAGCTGATGATTTAATCGCACCGATTGTCATCGCTCAACAGGCGGGACTAATCTCGCTCAAGGAGAAGAAAGCGCGAATTGGTTTCGCCCCTCTACTAGAAACTGTTGCTGAACTTCGATCATCTGGGGAGATTCTTGACAAGCTGTTGAGCAATTCGACTTACCGTCAATTAGTTTCTCTACGCGGTGATAAGCAAGAAGTAATGCTCGGTTATTCAGATTCAAATAAAGATGCGGGTATTGCAACTAGCCAATGGGAGATCCATCGAGCACAAAGATCTCTTCGAGATGTTGCAAAAAAACATGGAGTAAAACTCTGCTTGTTTCATGGCCGAGGTGGCTCGGTTGGTCGCGGTGGTGGGCCAACGTATGACGCACTGATTGCACTTCCTTGGGGAACTGTTGACGGTGCTATAAAAATGACTGAACAAGGTGAAGTGATTAGTGATAAATATGCACTTGCATCACTTGCCCGAGAGAATATTGAACTAACACTTGCGGCATCACTCGAGGCAACGGTTTTAAATCGTGGTCCACGCCAAAGCAAAGATGAGTTAATTGCATGGGGAGATTGTATGCAGTTAATTAGTGATGAATCATTCAAACAGTATCGCTCTTTGATTCAGCAACCAGATCTGCCGGCATATTTTTATGCATCTACGCCAGTAGAACAGTTAGGTGAAATGTTTCTAGGTTCACGACCATCACGTCGACCTGATGCAGCCGGTGGCTTAGATTCGCTGCGCGCGATTCCATGGGTTTTTGGATGGACTCAGTCGAGACAAATTGTTCCGGGTTGGTTTGGCGTTGGAACAGGCCTAAAGGCTGCACGCGAGGCAGGCCAATCGAAGCTTTTGAAGAAAATGCTTAAAGAGTGGCATTTCTTTACAACATTCATAAGTAACGTCGAAATGACATTAGCTAAAACTGATCTAGATTTGGCACAACGTTATGTAGATGCGTTAGTTCCGAAAGAACTTCATCACTTTTTAGATGAGATAAAAGCCGAGTTCGATCTGACAGTTTCAGAAATTTTAAAGTTAACAGGAGAAAAAACACTCCTAGGTGACCAAGAGATATTGGCTCGGACATTACAAGTCCGTGATGCCTATCTTTCTCCTATTCACCTACTTCAAATCAATCTTTTAAAGCGTGTGCGTGAGACTGATTCACCAGTAGATCCAGTTTTACGCCGAGCACTATTGCTCACAATTAATGGTGTTGCTGCTGGTCTTCGCAATACTGGCTGAGAAAGAGAAGAAGGATAAACGATTTAGCTATTAAAATTTTGCTGAGTTAATTCAAGCCCGTTTGTTATTAGCGATTCAACGGCATCAGCTGATCGCGTAATGAAATTACCGAGTTCTTTTTGTTCAACTTTAGAAAATGCTTTCAGCACAAAATCGGCTGGATCTTGTTCACCCATCGGGCGGCCAATACCAAGGCGAATTCGGAAATACTCTGCAGTTCCAAATGCTGACGTCATTGACTTTAAACCGTTATGTCCATTGTCACCGCCTGCAATCTTGGTTCGGATTGCCGAAAATGGAATATCTAATTCATCATGTAAAGCAATGATGTTTTGTGGTTCTACAGAATAAAAATTTGCAAGTGCTTTAACTGGTCCACCGGTTTCATTCATGTAACCCTTTGATTTTCCAAGAATTATTGAATGTAAATCTGCGCCATAACCTATTTTGTATGCCGCGATGTCAGTTCGTGATTTGTGGGATGAAAACTTAACTGAATGACGCTTAGCTAATTCATCAATCACCATCTGACCAATGTTGTGACGGGTGGCAGCGTATTGATCTCCTGGATTTCCCAGTCCAACTACCAACCACGTCATAACAATAAAGTCTAAGGGTTACACCCGTTACTTATCGGTCTTTTCTGCGTCAGCTGTCTCTGCCGGTGCTGCTCCATCTGCTGCAGGAGCAACTACTGCTTCTTCAACTGCTGCTGTTGACTTCTCAGATACGTGAACCACGATCATCTTAGGATCAGATGCAAGTTCAACACCAGCAGGTAACTTCACATCTGCTGCGTACTTAGAAGATCCTGATGCAAGTCCTTGAATATCAATTTCGAGGAAGTTTGGAATTGCAGAAGCATCAACACGAACATCAATTGTGTTGTGAACGTGCTCGAGAATTCCATCACGATCATGCTCACCGATAGAGTGAACAGGAACAGAAACAACAACTTTTTCGCCTCGGCGCACAAGCACAAGGTCAATGTGCTCAAGGATTTGCTTGAGTGGATCGCGAACAATTGCTTTTGGAAGAGTTAACTCATTCTTTCCATCAATAGAAATATCCAGAAGAACGTTTGCCTGCTTTAGGGCAACACCCATTTCTCTTGCTGGCAATGTTATGTGTCGTGGCTTTTCACCGTGACCGTAGATAACTGCAGGAACTAATCCATCGCGACGTGCGCGACGAGATGCACCCTTACCAAATTCGGTACGTGTGGTGCCTGTGATCTTAATTTCTGCCATTTTTACTTCTCCTCATTACTCCGGTTACTTCGGTTTAAACACAAAGTCCCAGCAGGAGAAAAATCTCTTACCCGTCGATCACGGAAAGCTATTCGCTACCCTCGCCGGAACAGGGCAAACAGTATCTTCGACGGCTGCAATTAGGCAAATCAATCTGCATTGGTCAAAAACTGCAGGTTCCCCAAGCCAAAATGCGGGCTTGGCCTACGAGAGATCTCAGATTTTATGAATGTCCGTCGAAAAGACTTGTGACCGATCCATCTTCGAAGACTTCCCTAATTGCGCGAGCCAAGAGCGGGGCAATTGAAAGCACAGTTAAGTTATCAAATTTCTGATCTTCTGAAACTGGCAAAGTATTTGTAATAACAACTTCTGATGCACGAGAGTTCTTAAGGCGGTCAACTGCAGCTCCACTAAAGACTGCGTGGGTTGCCGCAACAATTACATCTTTAGCTCCTGCTTCAAATAATGCATCTACTGCCTTTGTAATTGTGCCGGCAGTATCGATCATGTCATCAATAACTACGCATGTTTGGCCTTGAACATCACCAACAACGCGTCCAACAGTTGCCTCATTTGGAATTCGTGGATCGCGAGTTTTATGGATAAATGCAATTGGGCAACCACCAAGAAGGTCAGACCAACGCTCAGCTACTCGCACCCGTCCAGAGTCTGGGGAGACAATTGTTAAGCGTGATCGATCAACTTTGCTGCCTACATAGTTAGCAAGCATTGGAAGTGCAAATAGATGATCAACTGGCCCATCAAAAAATCCTTGAATTTGTGAAGTATGAAGATCAACTGTCATTAATCGATCAGCGCCTGCAGTTTTAAAAAGATCTGCCATTAAGCGAGCTGTGATTGGTTCACGGCCTCGACTTTTCTTGTCCTGTCTTGCGTAACCATAAAATGGTGCAACAACAGTGATTCGCTTTGCAGATGCACGCTTGAGTGCATCGACCATAATCAACTGCTCCATGATCTGTTTATTAACTGGAGTTGTGTGACTTTGAATTACAAAAGCATCACAGCCACGAACTGATTCTTCGAAGCGAACAAATATTTCACCGTTTGCAAAATCATAAGCAGAAGTTGGTGTTAAAGGAATTCCAAGTTCGGCAGCAACCTCATCGGCTAACTCTGGAAATCCGCGGCCGGCAAAGAGACGTAATTTCTTTTCGGACGTTAATCGGATTTCGCTCATTAATCTGCCCTTTCTTACTTCTTCTTTTTATCAGAACTT
>WLED01000014.1 GCA_009704445.1 Actinomycetota bacterium | reverse complement strand
CACCCGCTGATAACCTTGTGTAGTAAGCCCACAGAGCCCCCGTAGCTCAGGGGATAGAGCGTTGCCCTCCGAAGGCATGCGCACAGGTTCGAATCCTGTCGGGGGCACTTGAGGTAGATCACCATTGATAAAAAAATCTTTTTCATTACATCCTTGTATTAAGCGTGCGCAACATGGATAATTGTCACCTTGCGTACACAAGTGTGCGTATCTTCATTCGTTGAGCATCAGAGTGATTGCGCTGGCAATCTAAGGGGGTCCGTCATGGATTGGCGACATCAATCTGCTTGCCGCGATGAAGATCCCGAACTGTTCTTTCCTGTTGGTAACACTGGGCCAGCTATCAGCCAAATTGAAGAGGCAAAAAAAGTTTGTAACCGCTGCGTAGTTAAAGAGCCTTGCTTGGCATGGGCCTTAGAAAGCGGTCAAGATGCAGGAGTGTGGGGCGGATTATCAGAAGATGAACGCCGTGCATTGAAGCGTCGTGCTGCGCGAAATCGTGCCCGTCTCTTGGAGCAACAAAACCAATTCTAAAGAGGGAATCGAAGTTTTGCTTGTGTTCCCTTTTCGCTAGATTCTAATCTCAAATCTCCATTTAATTCATTTTCGGTCAATGTGAGAACTATTTGTAATCCTAGGTTTGCTGAGGTTGCAAGGTTAAAACCATCAGGCAGACCCACTCCGTCGTCTGAAATGGTTACTAAACCTTCGTTGCTATATCGCTGAAGTTCAATTCGAAGGTGAGTTCCTGATGTGGCTAAGCCATGCTCTAGAGCGTTATGGATTAACTCTGTAACAACTAATGAAAGCGGGGTTGCAAGACGAGATTCGAGAGAGCCGATCTTTCCGATGCGCTCAATTTTTAGCTGACTCATTCGTGGACTTAACTCCAGCGAGTGCGTAACAAGGCTAGTTAAAACCTCATCAAATGCCACAGTGGTTTCATCGCTATTGGATAAGGTCTCGTGAACCAGGGCTATGGATGCAATTCGACGGACAGCCTCATCTAGTGCTGCTCCTGCCGATGGGTCATCAATGCGACGAGACTGCAATCTAAGAAGTGCTGAGACCGTCTGAAGATTGTTCTTTACGCGGTGATGAATTTCGCGAATCGTTGCATCCTTTGTAACAAGTGCGCGATCAAGGCGGCGAAGCTCGGTCACATTTTGAAGCAGCACTATTGCACCAATTCGATCTTCTCCTTGTATCAAGGGCAATACAAGAAAATCGATGGTCGTCCCTTTATTTTCAATCTCTACTCGTCGAAGTGTCTTTCCATTTAGCTGCGTTTTGATTCCCTCTTCATGAGGATTTTCGGTTGTGATCGACACCTTCTGCGCTGCTTCGCCAAGATTGTGTCCTTCTAAATCTCCATGCCAGCCCATCCGAGAAAATGCTGATTTAGCATTAGGGCTAGCAAATGAGATAGCACCATTAACATCTAATCGGATTAATCCATCTCCAACACGTGGCGCAGGCTCTATGAGTGCGCCTGCATTTTTGTAAGGAAAGTTACCTTCAGCGACCATCTGATAGATCTGATGTGCAATCTCACGGTAATTAATCTCTAATTTTCCCGCAGTTCTCATTTGCTCAACATTTCTATGTCTAGAAATTACTGCAATTGCTTGGCCGTTAAAAGTTACCGGAATTGCTTCCTCTTTAACAAGCATCATTCCTGGTGGTTCTAATTGGCTATCTCTCACTATTTCTCCATGAGATAGGGCCTCATCAATGTTTGTTCGAGTCCCCCAAGCAATTTCATCTCCAATAACATCATTAGCAAAAACAGTTGCAGCAGTAGTTGGTCTGATATGAGCAATTGCAATGTGTCCGCTGGGCCACATTTTTATGTCTTTTCGAATTGGTACCCAAAGAATTAGATCTGCAAAGGAAAGATCTGCCAACAATTGCCAATGAGCAACAAGTTCTCGTAAACGATCAGCTTGATCGAGTGTGATTGTGGTTCGAGACCCGAGTAGATTCTCAAATGGAAACATGTTATTTCCACTCACTCAAGTGCTGCTCTATTTCTTGTTGTGCAAACCATGCCAATTCTTCTTCCCCACGAATTGCAAGAAGTGCGCACTGTACTTGTTCCCATATGATTGCCGATGCAACTCTGATGTGATCTGCATATTCCTCACCAATTTGCTCGGGAGTGATATCTAAAGCTAGAACAATTCCAGGAGCACTTTGAGTCAAGCAGAGATCCAAGGCATTTTCTCCGGCAATTGCAGATAGCAAATACTCGAGCTCTTCTTCATCGCAATCACTATTTTCTTCTTGAAATAAAGCCGTCGGTGCGAACAGGATTTCACAATCAAGAGTCTTAGCCTCAAGAAAGGTTTCAAGCTGTTTATGGCTCAAGGGAAGGTAAGTACGCACAACCCAATCGTAATAGATTTTAAGATGAAAGTTCACTGGCTAACTCTGCGATTGATTTACGCACAGTAGATCGCTCATTTGTCTCAATCAAGGTTGCTCTTTCATCTTGGGCAGCGAGCATGGCCCTGGAATCTTTGTTGATAGATTTAACGCGCATGGGTTTGACTGGTGATGTCATGGCCATAAATTTAGCCAATTCAACCTCCCCTTTCTTTCCAGAGGTTTTCATGTTCATGACAAAACTTAATTTTGCTTTAATAGATGTTTGCGCCAAAAGCTCAATGACTTTTTGTAGGCGAGATACCCCAAGTAGGTCAGGCCTTGAAATCACAATAAGTTGATCGGCTAGATCACAGCTCCAGGTGGTAGTTGTTGAGGTCCAACGTCGATCGGTAAGCCGATTTGAAAGACCAGCAATAGAACCCAAATCAATCACGACATAATCAAACTCTTTTCCAGCACGCATCATAAGTTCATCGGTTTCGGCTGCTTGAGCCTGAGTAATTTCGAATATTGATAAATTAGGTGCAACTTTTTTCCATAACAAATCCGACTCTGTATTACGCATAGAAAGTAATTCAAAGACTGAAGGTGCTCGAAAATTTGCATCTATGAGCAGTGTTGTTTTTCCTTGCACGCTTAGCTCCATCGCCAAATTCATAGCAATTGATGTGCATCCAGTATGTGTTCCGGCAGAACCCAAGGCAAATACTTTTGCCCTACGCGGTAGATTCGAGACATGGCTCATCTCACGCAACATCGGTGTTCGGACAAGACCACGAACTAATGAGACTAAATCGGCAGCAATTACCGGTGCTTGATTTAGTTGTGAAAAGTTTTCATCTGTATTTGTTGCAAATCCAATCACCTGACTAAATTGTGTTGAAATTTGTTGCACTTTCTCCTTTGAAATACCCGGCAAGTCTGAACCGTAGATTAATAAAGTAGAACCAAGGTCAGATGAGTTGTTGCGCACAAAGGTTTCTAAACTTTCCCAGTCTATGGCGCGAAATGTGACACTCCAACCTTGGGCAAATAATGTAGAGGCAATGAATCCTTCAATATCGGTTCTTGCAATTGCTGTGATCACTACTGGCATGACTTGCTCAGACATGTGAGGCGATAATCACTAAACGTCCAACCGTTGTTGCACTCAAAACTCGTAAAACTTGAGTGTTCTCCACGGCAATACTCAAGCCGACATCTCCACTAAAGGAGTTGCCTGTACTTTCTATTGAGAGAAGTGCCGCCCCTCCTAGAACCAAAACTGGTTCAACAGATTCTTCACCATTATTTGAATCCAAAACCCAGTAAACATCTACTCCTTCTCCAAGAGCCAAGCCCTTTGCTATGTCGACTGAACGCACACTTAGTGGAACGGCACTAGTTGATTGGCCTGCAATAGAAGCGCCCAAGTCTGCTGCGCCAATAACTTCGCCCTGTTGCATGGTGCGTAAGGCGATCAAACCTATTGGATTAAAGCTCTTGTCCATGTATAGATCTGAACTATTGTTTAAGTTCAAATGCGCTACTTCAAGATCAGATGAAGAAATCACGTGCCCGGTAATGATTGCGCCTCTTACAACCCAATAATCTTCACCTTTATTTGCCATTGAAGAGATGAATATTGCAGATACAAAAGAGGCAATAATTAAAGTTACTGCTAATGGTAAACGCGCGCTAAAGGTATTTTTTGGTGGTCTCATGAGCACACCTAATAGCCAGTGCTGACATTCTGCCAAGGCTTATCCACAGTAGTACTTTGGTCTGAAAACATTTCGTCCTTCAGGTTGAGGTGCTAATCATTCAAGATCGCAATTATTCGTCTCATGAATACACAACGTGAGTACAACCCTTTGTACATAAAAATGCCCACCTTTGCATCAATCGACATGGCTCCAATTTCAAGTGATCCTGATGAAGATTGGTTGCATCCCGTTCTTGAAATGTTTAGACCTATAAAGGTAGTTGAGCCCGTTAAAGAGCCTCGCATGTATTTGATTGCATCAACTTTTGGTGAGGAGTTTGATTCTGATTTTTGCCCGGAGCCAACGTCAGCAAAAGATCTTCCAGACATTAAGATTTTGGTACATAACTTCATTCACGTTGTTGTGGAAGTTTGGGCAGGTAGACGTTCGGCTTCACAGATCCAATCTGCATGTCACTACTCTGTTTTTGCACAGCTCCTGCGTAAAAGCGGCACTATCCAAACGGTAGGAAAGATTCGAAACATTCATATTTCACAACCATTAGATGGAATCGTTGAAGCAACAATTACAGTCCGATACGCAGATAGATTACGTGTCGTTGCGATTAGGTTCGAAGGCTTAGATCATCGCTGGTTGTGCACCACGTTAGAGATGATTTAATTTTATTGAGCTTCTCCATGGCATCGCTTAAATTTCTTTCCAGAACCGCATGGGCATGGAGCGTTGCGAGAGACTTCCCCGGTTGTGTGCACTCCAGACTCGTCAGCTGCTGTGTATTGCAAGCCAGATACTGGAAGAGTCTTTGATTCAAGACCAGGTGCAGTAACGGAATTGCTTGTAGGTTCAACGCTCACTTCAATGTTGAAAAGCAATCCTGCGATCTCTTCTTTAATCGCATCCATCATCGCAGCGAATAGCTCGTATCCTTCTCGTTGATATTCAACAAGTGGATCACGCTGGGCCATCGCACGAAGACCAATGCCTTCTTGCAGATAATCCATTTCATAGAGGTGTTCGCGCCATTTGCGATCTAAAACCGAAAGAAGCACTTTACGTTCTAGTTCACGCATCACGTTGTCGCCAAGTGATTCTTCTCGCTTGGCATACGCGCTCTGGCAATCTTCAACGACCTGAGCAACAATGAACTCAGTGTCTAACCCGGCGCGACTTCCAGCTTGTTCTACTAGTTCATCAATTGTAAATGAGATTGGATAGATAGTTTTTAGCGCTGTAAACAGAGTATCTAAATCCCAATCTTCGCCATAACCATTTGCCGTTGCAGCTTGAACATAAGCGGTCAATGTATCGCTAACAAAAAGTGCAATCTGGTCTTTAATATCTGCACCTTCTAGAACCATTCGTCGTTCACCATAAATAACGGTACGTTGACGGTTCATTACATCGTCATATTTCAAAACATTCTTACGCATTTCAAAGTTCTGGGCTTCTACCTGAGTTTGTGCCGAACGAATTGCATTCGAGACCATCTTTGATTCGATTGGCTCGTCATCTGGCAAGCCTGCTGCGGTTAAGAAGCGCTCTACCAATGCGGAGTTGAATCGACGCATCAAATCATCTTGAAGCGAAAGATAAAAACGCGATTCACCTGGATCACCTTGTCGACCAGATCGTCCGCGCAGCTGATTATCAATTCGGCGTGATTCGTGACGTTCTGTTCCAAGAACGTAGAGACCGCCTAGGGAAACAACTTCTTCGTGGCCCTTTTCTACCGCTGCCTTTTGTCGAGCAATTTCTGCTGGCCATTCTTTTTCATACTCAGCAGGATTATCGACCGGTGAAATTCCACGACGTTGTAATTCAAAATCTGCCATGAACTCTGGATTGCCGCCGAGCATAATGTCTGTACCGCGGCCAGCCATATTTGTTGCAACTGTTACGGCGCCTTTGACTCCAGCGCGCGCAATAATTGAAGCTTCACGTTCATGGTGCTTTGCATTTAATACTTCATGTGGAACACCAGATTTGCGCAAGAATGAAGAAAGTTCTTCAGATTTTTCAACGCTTACTGTTCCCACTAAAACCGGTTGTCCCTTGCGATGACGTTCGACAATATCTGCCGTAACGGCAGCGAATTTTCCAACCTCTGTTTTGTACACTAAATCTGAAGAATCGATACGTTGCATATCTCGATTTGTTGGAATCGGAACTACGCCCAACTTGTAGATTTGATCAAATTCTGCAGCTTCGGTTGAAGCTGTTCCTGTCATACCTGACAATGTTTCGTAAAGACGGAAATAGTTTTGTAATGTAATCGTGGCTAACGTCTGGTTCTCGTTCTGGATTTCAATTCTTTCTTTTGCCTCGAGTGCCTGATGAAGCCCATCGCTATATCTGCGTCCTGAGAGCATGCGGCCCGTGTGTTCATCAACAATCAAGAGTTCACCGTTCATCACAACATAATCCTTGTCGCGCTTGAACAACTCTTTTGCTCGAATGGCATTGTTGAGATAGCCGATCATCGGAGTATTGGCAGCTTCGTACAGGTTGCCAATCTGCATGATCTCTTCAACTTTCGTGACACCCTCTTCAAGAATTCCGACGGTCTTTTTCTTTTCATCTACTTCATAGTGAAGGTCTCGCGTTAATTTTCCAACAAGATTTGCAAACTCTACGTACCATTTTGTTGCTTTGTCGGCCGGTCCGCTAATGATTAAAGGAGTACGAGCTTCATCGATTAAAATTGAGTCCACTTCGTCAACAACAGCAAAGTAGTGATCACGTTGAACACAATCTTGAAGTGACCACGCCATATTGTCGCGAAGATAGTCAAAACCAAACTCGTTATTTGTGCCATATGTGATGTCAGAGAGATATGCCTCGCGCCGTTCTGCCGGTGACATGTTGGCAAGGATTACGCCAACCTTTAGGCCGAGGAATCGATGTATACGTCCCATCCATTCACTATCGCGCTCAGCCAAGTAGTCATTTGTGGTAACAACGTGAACGCCACGACCAGCAAGGGCATTTAAGTAAGAAGGAAGAGTTGCTACAAGAGTTTTACCTTCACCGGTGCGCATTTCTGCAATATTTCCTTTGTGCAGGGCTGCTCCACCCATAATCTGAACGTCATAGTGGCGCTGTCCAAGTGTGCGCTTTGCTGCTTCGCGAACGACTGCAAAAGCTTCAGGTAATAGATCATCCAAAGATTCACCTTTTGAAAAACGATCTTTAAAGATTGCTGTTTGGCCGCGAAGTTCGTCATCAGACATTGCTACAAATCTATGTTCCTGAGCGTTGACGGAGTCAGAGATTTTGCCTAATTCGCGAAGGATGCGACCTTCACCTGCACGCAAAATCTTGTCTACAAAGGCTGGCATTGATGTGACCCTTCATTACGTCAAACTCAACTAACAAACATTTAAGTATTGCTTAAAACAACTCTCAAGATTAAATCTCAGGATGAAATCTCGGGATTAAATCTATGGTCCTATCTTAGAGGCTGTGCAACACAGGCGGTAATCGCCGATATTTGTGCGTGAATTCCTTGAGAATTCAACGCTCTCGCGGCCTCCTTTAAGGTTGCTCCCGTTGTAATCACATCATCAACGAGTAAGAGTTCGCCACGGGCCACTGATTTTATTGAAAGTGCCCCCTGCATATTTTGTAACCTCTGCCTTCGATTGAGTCCGCTCTGATCGCGAGTTTTTCCAGTCAGGTCTAAACAATCCAGCATTGGAATTCCTGTCTGTTGAGTAATTTGTCGAACAATGTCAATCATAAAATTTCTGCCCCTACTTCTAACAGAGCGCTTGCTTGAGGGAATTGGAACCAACCGAATTCGATTGAGATCAAGTGTTGTTTTTCTGATCTGCCCTATGATCACTTGAATGAGCAATTGATCTGCAACTGAACTTCCACTTTCTTTGGCCGCTAAGATTATTTTTGCAGCAACCGGTGTGTACAAAACTGCTGAGTGGACGGTTAATTGAGAGTATTTGGTTTTGAATTCGGAGATTTCCCACTGACTCAAACATTGCGAACAGATGCTGCTTGAAAGCATGTTGCATCCTAGGCAGCGCGCAGGAAACAATAACTGCGAGATTTCCTGAAATGCGTGCATCGGGTCAGTCTTGCAATTTATTAAATGGCCACAGCAATTAATGCGACAAGTGTGGAGAGAAACTAATTAAATCCTCATACCTGAATGAAATCAGGCGTAAATGAATTGACTATTTCTATCAATATGATCGTGGACGTAATCCACAACTAAAACTACAGTGATTAGCTGCCGTGCTCCCAAGAATTCAAATACATATCTTGGGCTGGAGTTAGAACGTCAATTCGTCCACCCATACTAATTAACTTCAGAGATGCAACTTCTTTGTCGATATAAGTAGGAACTTCATGCACGCCTGGCTTGAGGTTTTTGGCTTCCTTGACCAAATATTCAGCAGTAAGTGCTTGATCAGAAAACGACATGTCCATGACAGATGCAGGATGGCCTTCTGCTGCTCCTAGATTAACTAAGCGGCCTTCTGCAAGTAGAAGAAGTCGACGTCCATCTTTTTGAACATATTCATCAGTCTGGTGACGCATTTTTTCATTCTTATGCTTTGAGTTTTGTTCCAACCATGCAACGTCAATCTCAATATCAAAATGTCCCGAGTTGGCCATAATGGCTCCATCCTTCATGACTGCGAAATGTTCGTCACGAAGGACATCACGGTTACCGGTTACTGTAATGAAGACATCACCAATTTTTGCCGCATCGGCCATAGGCATAACGCGGAATCCTTGCATCATTGCATCTAAGGCCTTAGTTGGATCAATTTCAGTAACGATCACATCAGAGCCCATACCTTTAGCTCGCTCTGCGACACCTTTTCCGCAGTATCCAAAACCTGCAACAACAACAATTCTTCCGGCAAGTAAAAAGTTTGTTGCGCGGAAAACTGCATCGAGTGTTGATTGACCTGTTCCATAACGATTATCAAACATGTGCTTAGTATCCGTATCGTTCACGGCGATCATCGGGAACTGTAAAGCACCATCTTTAGCCATTTGGTTAAGACGAATTACACCTGTTGTCGTCTCTTCGCAACCGCCAGCAATATTTGGAATCAACTCTTTACGAGTTGTGTGAAGGGTATTAACTAAGTCGCAACCATCATCAAAAACTTGATGTGGTTGAATATCTAAAGCCGCATTAATGTGTTTGTAGTAACCATCACGATCTACTGAATTTCTTGCAAAAACGCTAATCCCATATTCATGAACGAGAGCAGCAGCTGTGTCATCCTGTGTTGACAATGGATTTGATGCACACAGTGCGATGTCTGCTCCACCAGCTTTTAGAACACGCATTAAGTTTGCAGTCTCAGTAGTCACGTGCATGCAAGCTGCAATTCTTACTCCAGCAAAAGGTTGTGATTTTTCAAATCGCTCACGGATCTGCGCAAGTACAGGCATGTTTCGTTCTGCCCATTCAATTTTCAAACGACCAGCAGCAGCTAATGATGCATCAGCAATGTCATGTTTTGGAAGAGTTGCAGTAACTGGAACGTTCATTTGAATCTCCTTATATGGTATTTACAGTGTTAATTCGATACCTAAGGCGTAGGGCTCTACTGTGCTAGGCGGCTATGGACATAGATTACTGCCATAACGCTAAATATTCGCAATTGAAAACGGACCCTAGCTGCGGATTAATGCCAAAACTTGATCACGGATTGTCTGCATGTGAGCCTGATCTTTGGCCTCTACGTTAAGCCTAAGGAGTGGTTCTGTATTTGATGGTCGAAGGTTAAACCACCAACTATCACCATTGACTGTCAGACCATCTAAATGATCGACGTCAACTTGGGTTGTTAAATAGTGTTTTTCAACTAACTCTGTTGCCTCTTGAACGTTCGCTACCTTGGTATTGATTTCACCACTTTGAAAATATCGAGAGTAGGGAGCCAATAGATTAGAAATGCTTACTTCACTCCTACCAAGGGCTGCGATGGCATGAAGTGCTGCTAACGCTCCAGAATCTGCTCGCCAGAAATCTTTGAAGTAAAAATGGCCTGAGTGTTCTCCCCCAAAAATTGCACCAGTTTCTGCCATTAACTTTTTTATATTTGAGTGGCCTACTCTGGATCGAAGGCCTACCCCATTATTTTCAGTGATCACTTCTTGGACTGTGCGCGATGAAATCAGGTTATAGATGATCTTTGATCCTGGATGTTGCTTTAGCTCACGTTCGGCGATTAAAGCTGTAAGCGATGATGGATTAATCCCTTCACCGTTTTCATCTACTAAAAAGCAGCGATCAGCATCCCCATCAAAGGCCAGTCCAAGATCTGCTTTATTTTCCTTCATGGCTTTTTTCAAATCTACTAACGTTGATTCATCTAGTGGATTTGCTTCATGGTTTGGAAAGCTGCCATCTAATTCAAAGTACATAGGGATAACTTCGCAGTTAAGTTTTGCAAAAATTGCCGGGGCTGTATATCCAGCCATACCATTTCCAGCATCAATGACTATCTTTAATGGTCGAATATCTCGAAGATTAACGAGCGTTAATAAGTGATCTACATACTCTTCTAACATGTTTTGGTGCTTTTCTACACCTACATTTCTAAGTGCAATCGGTGAACCTTCTCGCACAAATTTTTCAATCGTAAGGAGTCCTGACTCTCTGCCAATTGGACGCGCCTGACTCATACAAAGTTTAATTCCGTTGTACTCAGCAGGGTTGTGACTTGCAGTAAACATCGCACCAGGTAATCCAAGTTTTCCAGATGCAAAATACATTAAATCGGTAGATGCCAAACCAATTCGAATTACATCCATACCTTGAGAGGTCACACCAGCCGAAAATGCTTCAGCTAAAAGTGGTGATGAAGGGCGCATATCTTCACCGATGACGATCGTTGCTGGCTCACGTTCGATTTGTAGAAACCTGGCAAAAGCTACGCCAGTTTCAAATGCAAAATCAGAATCTAATTCGCTTTCAACAAGGCCACGGATGTCATAAGCCTTGAATACATTTGGTGAAATATCCATTAATGAATTTAGTTTGGGACAGAGCGTAGATGTCCGCGACGGCCTATCTGTTGTCCTGCCGGAATTGGACTGCTAACAGAATCAACTTCAACTGAATGTGAAGCGACCTCTCTGACTGCATCTGCGATAACCATTAGATCATCATCGCTTGGTCCAACATCCTCATGAGTGATCTCTGCCTTAATAACATTCCAACCATTAGGAACTTTTAACCTTGTTCCATGAAGTACGCAGAGGTCGTATGCATGAGGCTCTGAATATGTTGCAAGTGGACCAACAACAGCCGTTGATTCTGCATAAACATATGTCAAGGTCATAGTTGCAAAGGATTTACAACCAGCACGGGAACAACTGCGTCCACCTTGAATTCTCATGCGCTCAAGATTAGTGGCTTAGACCAAGAAACCTTGGGATTATCAAGGATTTAAAACTTGGATGTTTGAATCTGGGATCTCTATTTTTGCCAATTCGCTACCGATGGCAAAAGGGAAATACCCAATTCCATTCACGGAAGTCACAATCGCTCCGGCATGAATGCCCTTATTAACCTTTGTTATTGTTATTGAACGGGCAGATGATGGGGGTCTCCACGTAGCAATATCGTTTCCGACCACGCTCTTGGTTACAGTTTTACCGTTGACTAAGGTCAGATTAATCGAAACATTAATCTGATCACCAGCAAAAACAATAAGCGGCGAGAGTCCCGTTATTGCCATTGTTAAGGTGTTTAGTTCCGGGGATGGCGTACTCCATACAAAATCAGATTTTCCAGAAGCGCTGATTCGAGATTTAATCGCTGCGACAATTGGCTCAGTGGCTGTAATCCTGACTGCAAAAGCCTCTGATGAAACCTCCGGTTCTAATTTAAATTCAGTTACCCGACCTGCTGCAATTAATCGTGAGTTAAGACCTACAGGAATAAATACTCCATTTGCAGACAAAACCTCAACGGTTAGATCTGCATCAACTTGACCTGGTGCCAAAACTCGAATCACATGGCCCTGTGTATTTGTTTGACCTCTTGCCGGTTTTTGTGTCGGTATCGCAGGAATAACAAGAGACTTGCTTGCTATGTTTGTTGAATTCACTAAATCGCCACCAAGGTTTCGAAGGCCCTGACCTTGCTCATCAATCATGAATGAGTTAACTCGCCCTGATTGGGGTTCAACTAATAACGCTAAAGCTTTGTCACCTGGCGCAAAAGTATCAACTGGAATTACTGAATAGTTTTTTGCCTTCACATTTATTGTTTGAAGTTGCTGCTTTCCATTTTCAGAAAACGCCTGAATGTCAACAATTGAGTCACTCAAACCAGAATTAATCACAACAAGGCGCCCTCTAGTGGTGACATCCGCGCTGGCCCCAGCAAACCATTGAGATGCGACAGGTCCTATGCAAAGTGCTGCACCACCCCAGCGACCTGCACGGCTTTGCCACACTACTGGAGTAGTCAGTTCACTACTTACTAGCAATGAATCTGCGATTACCGGCAGCCTCAAAACCTTAA
This sequence comes from Actinomycetota bacterium, assembly GCA_009704445.1. Classification (GTDB taxonomy): domain Bacteria; phylum Actinomycetota; class Actinomycetes; order Nanopelagicales; family Nanopelagicaceae; genus Planktophila. The sequence goes on along the minus strand of WLED01000014.1, from coordinate 3,706 downwards.
CAGCAGAGGTTTTTGAGGATTGATCCTGCAACCTTTGGAATGGAGTTTTTGTTGAACTCAGCGAAATTTGTGAGGATAAACCTGCCAGAGTTGGTGGGCACACAACTGCTGGAAATGATTCGGTATATGTCTTTGATGTGGTTGTCGCATCAACAAGATTTGCTAAACCAAAAACAATGAGAAATATCGTAATGAACTGGATTGGCCTAGTTAGTTTCATGCGAGTTCCTTATCGGATATCTCACGCTTACGTCGTCCACCTGGAAGGGCTAAAACAAACAGTGTTGCAATGAAGATCAGTTGAAGGGATATCCAGCCACGACGAATAGTTCCATCATGTATCAGTGAGATTTCACCTGCTTTTTCAACTTTAAATGTTGGTAAACCTTGTTCATTTTTACTTCGTTCAAGTCGAAATCCATCTTGTAGGACTTGCCACGAACGATTGTAAGTTTCAGTCAATATTAGTGTTCCTGCTGATGGAAGATTAGTGCGTGCTCCTTCAACGCCGGACTCTAGAAATATCTTGGATCCGTTTTCAGTAACAAATATCAAACGACCTGTTGGAGTTGCTACCTGCCAAACTACTCCCGCAGACGTTTCAGAAGTCCTTGTGAATCCACCCAGACCGTCGATTGTTCTAATAATCTCTTTCTTTATTGGTGCTTTAGCAAAAACATATTTAATTCCGTATTCACTAAGAATGGTACTACTTGTTATACCGGAGCCATCAATGAGCCCAAGTGCGGCCTGTGCAATGGCATCTGTCTGATCTGGCGCAACATCTGGGTCACTCATCGAAATATCTTTTCCACGAGATATAAAGAATTGAATCTTTTTTTGATTTCCCGAAGCAACTTCTCGTAAGACTAAAATCTTTAGATCTCCTTCAACATTTAAAAATGCTGGCATAACAGTTGCTCGATTGGCTTGGACTAAAGATTGCGCACCTGTTGTCACTGAAAACACTGAGGCTAAAACTCCATAAACAATCGTTGTGAAAAGTAAAAATGCAGATAGATAATGCCGATAATGAATGTGACTCAAAACTAAAGTTGGACGAAGTCGATCTAACAAGACAGTGCCTGCACAAATAGCAGCCAAAGTTGCAAAGGCAATCACAGGACCAGCCCAAGCTTTTGTAGCCGCCTCATTTCCATGTGTGGTGATATTGATCGAACTTATAACTGCAGCAATGGCGAGAAGGCCGACTCCGTACTCAGCCATCCTGCGTGCTTGAGTCGATGAAAATAATGAAATTAATAAAACTAACAGGATTGGACTTACTAACCAGATTGGTAAAACTCCACCTGGATCACCAAGAACGGTTTTTACGACTCCCGCTCCAGGGATTGCAATGCCTGGTTCAACTAAGAATCTACTTGGTTGAACAATTGCCTCAAGTGAATAAGGAATATTGGCAATAAAGGGCACAAATACGACCACAGCGCGTTTCTTGAATCTATGTCCATAGAGTTCTTCGTTGGCGAGCTGTGCGTGCTTTTCGTAATCTGAAATCGAGATAGCAATAAGCCCAATGAGAGCAACTACAAATGCCATCAAGGTAAAGGCATAGAGAATAGAAAGTAGAAGTGAAACTGAAAAAACCTGTCGCCAACGAACAGTTTCGATTGTTTCCCAAGTTGAAATCGAGCCAGCAACAATTGGTGCAAGAGCCAAAATCACAAGCGTTGCCAATCTTCCGGTACTAATGGCCGCAAGAGTCACCGGGGAAATTGCATAGAGAAACGCTGCCGGAATTGAAATCCATGAATTTTGAGTGAGTTTTTTCAATAAGTGCAAAGCAGACCACATAATTAACAGTGGAGCAATTAAAAACAACATGGTGACAAAAAGAGATGCATTGCCTAGCGTGAGTATTGATCCCAATGCAATTATTGCAACCCAGGTTGGTGTTGCACTTGAAGATCCCATTCCTACTTGATGCCAGGATTCAAAATAAACACGCCAAAGGTCTCTGGCTCCTTCAGGCGTCAAAGCCAGTGCTCCGCCAACAAGATCGCCAAATCTTTGACGTGAATTTATGAGTGTAATTAAACCAAGAGCAAGAAATCCCAAGATCTCTGGTCTTTTGAAGAATCGAGCCCACTCATTACTTTTAACTGGAGTAAGTAGATCCTCTTCTTCTTCGGTTGAATCTAAAACAGAAGAAACTTGATTGGTTTGTTCGTGGCGAAAAAGTTTAGATCTTAAAATTTCGATTACATGTTCACTGCCATGTCGAATCTGAGACCAACGTGGAGGAATATAGGCAGAAACAACTCGTGATGAAATCAAACGATGCTTTCTTCTTTGCTGTCGAGCATGAAGGATCTGTTGTGGTCTGATGAGTAACGTTGCGATAGCAAGTACTTCATCGCCAGCATATCCAGGCAGTTTCAAAAGTAGATATCCGATTGCTCGGGCAAATGCTGAACCAAGAAGTTGAATTGTTAACCATGGCAACATCCACCAAGAAGAGTTAGCTAGAAGAACATATGCAGCATTGCGGCGGTCGAGTAAAAGTGGACGATGTAAAAGAGCGCCCTCAACATCAACGATTCGGCGCTCGTTTGCTGATGCTTGTGCGTGGTAAGCAACTGCATTGGTTGCTGCAAGAACTGAGTGTCCTGCAATTCGAACTCGCCAACCAAAGTCCACGTCGTCTCGGAAAAGATTCAAGTTTGGATCTAGTCCACCAATCTCTTCAAAAACATCTCGCCGAATTAATGCCCCAGCTGTGCTAACTGCCAATACATCATGGTTTCCATCGTGTTGACCTTGGTCATACTCATTTGTTTCAAGACCAGTCCAGCGCGCACCGTTGCCAGCGATACTTACTCCAGCTTCAAGTAAATGTGTTCGATCATGCCAACCTAAAAGTTTTGGACCAGCCATAACGACTTGTGGTCGCTCTTGAACTGCGGCAAGAAGTTGAGCGAGCGCAGTGGGAGCTGGTGCGCAATCATCATGGATTAACCAAATCCATTCATCAGATTCGCATTCAGGCAAAGTTTGCAAAACCATTGATACGGCTTTTCCATATCCAACATCAGCTTGAGTTGTTGTAAAGGGAATACGCGCCGACTTTAATAATTTAGTTGATGAATCAGTTGAACCAGTATCAATTGCAGAGATGAAATCTATTGGTCGAGTTTGGGAACCTAAGGCTGCGACAACTTCGGGTAACCACACTGCGCCGTTGTGTGTAACAAGAACTGCGACAACACGAAATTTATCTTCGACAGCTTTTGGGGCCATAAATACACCTCGCTATCTCGAAAGAGACTCGCTATCTCAAAAGAGATAAGGGAAATAAACTTTACGCGGATCGGCGCTTTAGGCGGCGGCGTTCACGTTCTGAGAGACCGCCCCAGATTCCAAAACGTTCATCATGTGCAAGTGCGTATTCCAAACACTCTGCACGAACATCACAAGAAAGACAGACTCGCTTTGCTTCGCGAGTAGAACCGCCTTTTTCAGGAAAGAAAGCCTCTGGGTCAGTTTGTGCACACAGTGCACGTTCCTGCCAAGAGAGTTCCATATTTTCGCCAGAAGCAAGAGTGATTGTTGGACCGGACGTGGGGATCTGGCCGGAAGAGGCTGCGGGTTGGATCGGCATAGGCTCGATTCTCCATTAGCTTTCATGATCTCATCCCTTGTGGACAAGACTTGTTATAGGTGAATTACACGCGTGTAACTCGCT
>WLED01000013.1 GCA_009704445.1 Actinomycetota bacterium | reverse complement strand
TACCGTGCCTCCGAGAATGGCTCCGAGGATCAAAACAAAGGCCTCAATTGACAATCGGACACGGCCGATTCGAAATCCTGAGCGGTAGTGGATTGCCGTCATTAATCCATCTCGCGGCCCTGAACCCAAGCCACAGGTAATGTAAAAAGCTGAGCCAATACCGACCATTGCAATACCAATCAGACAATAGATTAATGAAAAGAGTAAATCCTCTTGCGTTGGAAAGAAAGTTATACCGATTTGTATTGCAATGGCGATGACAACAATATTGGAAAGCGTGCCAAAGCCTGGTCGCTCCCGTAAAGGAACCCATAGAAGTAGGACCATTGAGCTAATCACAAAAGTTGACCAACCGAGTGTAATCTCTAAACGCTCTGCGACTCCTTGTGCGAGTACCGACCATGGAGCATTTCCTATCTGACTTTGAATAAGTAGAGCGTCGCCCAAACCAAATATGAATAGTCCAAAGAATAAAACCACTGTCCTACTTAATGATAAATCCCAACGCGAATTAGCCGTCCATGGTGTCACTGGAACCGTCCTATGCGGGCGTAAGAAATCTTGTAGCTTTGAAAACATTATTTCAGTATAACGATAAGGGCTATACTGCACTGATGTTTCCTGGTATCGGTACAGCGATAAACATCGTCGCTATTGTTGGTGGTGCAACCCTGGGTGTGCTCGTAGGAAATCGGATGAAAGAAAAGACGCGCATACTGCTCACCGATGTTCTTGGATTGGTATTAATTCTTGGCGCCGCATCGGCCGTTATTCCTCTATGGTCAGAGCGGTATGTACAGGCAGTTCCACAAGGTTGGACGCTTCTTATTGTTTTAGGCTCACTTCTGCTAGGAGGCCTGATTGGCTCTCTGCTTAGATTAGAAACTCGTCTAGATGGTTTAGGGGAGAGACTTCGCATTAAATTCAAGGCTAGTAGTGAGTCGTCATTTGTAGAGGGATTCGTTGCTGCATCTTTATTATTTGCAATTGGACCACTTGCAATTCTCGGCAGTATTAGTGATGGAATGGGAACTGGAATTGACCAATTAGTCTTAAAAAGCACACTCGACTTCTTTGCGGCTATGGCGTTTGCTACATCTCTCGGTTGGGGTGTTGCGGCCTCTGCGATACCCGTGGCGGTTTATCAAGGAGTGTGGACCGTTATAGGTCTTGGTCTAGGACAGGTACTAGATGGCTATCAAATAGATGCCATGACGATTGTTGGCGGAATAATGCTTTTGTGTATTGCATTGCGCTTGCTCAACATCAAACACGTAGCTGTTGGTAACTTACTTCCAGCATTAGCTATAGCACCGGTATTTGCTTTGGTTGTGCACTCTTTTTAATTGCAGTCACATCCTCTTACATTGGCTTGAAAGATAAAGTATCGGGTATCTCAAAAGGTACTAGCGTCGATCACAAAACGATACTTCACATCACTTGCAATAGTTCTTTTGTATGCTTCGTTGATGTAGTCAGCCTTTATGACCTCTACATCACTTAGAATGTTTTTTTTCCCGCAAAAATCCAGCATTTCTTGAATCTCGGGAATTCCACCGATCATTGATCCTGCAATGCCTCTGCGTCCATCAAGAAGCGTGCCTACATTTACTTTGTATGGTCGTCCGGGAAGGCCTATGACAACTAATGTCCCATCTAGTTTGAGAAGTTTGAGATAATCATCGATGACTATTTCGGCACTGATGGTGTTTAGGATGAGATCAAATTTCTTCTCATATGGTTTGAGGTTTTCGGAGTCATTTGTAGCAACAAAATCATTCGCTCCCATTGCCATTGCATCCGTTTTTTTATTCGGGGAGTGCGAGAGAACCGTTACGTGAGCGCCCATTGCAGAAGCAAACTTCACTCCCATATGGCCTAAACCACCAAGGCCCATGATGGCAACATTCATGCCAGGGGAGACTTTCCAATGTTTTATGGGCGAATACAGAGTTATCCCTGCGCAGAGCAATGGAGCAACGCCTTGTAAATCGAGGTTTGCCGGAATCTTTAATGCGTAATCTTCATTGATGACAAAGACATCGCTATAGCCACCCATAGCAACTGTCTTTCCATCGGCCTCCATACCGTTATAAGTACCGATCATTCCTTTGAGGCAATATTGTTGAAGACCGGCCTTGCAACTATTGCATTCACGACATGAATCTATGAACACACCAACGCCGACAGCATCGCCAACTTTAAATTTTGTGACCTTACTTCCCGTACTGGTTACGATTCCCGCAATTTCATGACCGGGCACCATGGGGAATATTGCTGGTCCCCACTCTTCTGCAACTTGATGAATGTCGCTATGACAGATACCGGCGTAGGAAACCTTTAAAGCAACATCGTGTTCGCCCACTTCACGCCTGTTGAATGTATAGGGAACAAGAGATGCTCCAGCGGACATAGCTGCATAAGCTTTTGTTTTCATATCTCTTTGTCCTTTTTACTCGAGTATTTTTTACTTTGAATAATTAGAGTGTTTATTCTTTGAAGGGAAGTGTCTGCGGAGATGTATGCGCAGCGCGTGAGCCATTTGCGGTTACTTGACGCATATGGTGTCTCCTGCAGAGAACTTCATAGGCAACCTGTGCACCAGGGGCAACATCGCCAACAACAACTTGTTCTCCCTCAATAACCATTGTGCCACCGATAGTTCGAGCGTTATGAGTTGCTCTGGAACCGCACCAGCACAAAGCTTCTACTTGCAAAGTGTTAACTCGGTCTGCGAGTTCAACTAATCGCGCGGAACCTGGGAAGAGTGATGTCCTAAAGTCCGTCAAAATTCCGAATGCATAGACATCTATGCCGAGTCCATCAACGATTCGGGCTAGCTGTTCGATCTGTGTTCGTTCATAAAACTGCGCCTCGTCACAAATGATGTAATCAATCCGCTCACCAACTGAGAGATGATCGACAACATATTTATGTAGATCCAGCCCAGGGAAAACTTCAATAGCAGGACTTGATAGCCCTAACCTTGAAGATATGGTCCCGCTGCCAGCGCGATCTTTATTGGTAAAGATAAACCCAGTACGACCTCGTGATTGATGATTATGTGCTGTTTGTAAAGCTAGCGTGGACTTACCGCTATCCATTGTTCCACAGTAATAAATCAGCTCGGCCATAGGCGCATCTTGCCATAGCGCTAGAAAATTTTCCGATAATCAGTATTTGGAACTCGGGTCCTTAGGCGCACCCATGTCTATTGGGATGGCTTGCCAGGATTAAGAAACAACTAATGAGGTGATTGGTATTTGTGGGTAAAGCTGATTTATCTTATCCCGACCAGATAACCCTGAGATCTCAAGAAGAGCCAGCACGTGTGTTACTTCACCACCTATTCGATGAACGAGATCTATTGCTGCAGCAATTGTTCCACCAGTAGCAAGAACATCGTCGATAAGGAGAACTTTGGCGCCAGATTTCACTGCATCTTTGTGAATCTCTAGCTCATCGTGGCCATATTCGAGACCATATTGGGCAGAGATACTTTCATGAGGAAGCTTTCCAGCCTTTCTAATTGGAACGAAACCGGCGCTCAAATTATTCGCTACAGCCGAAGCGAAAATAAAACCTCTTGCTTCGATTCCCGCAATTACAGTTGATGACTGCGCAAACGAAGCGAACTCCTCTGTAATTGCGCTAAATGCATCGCCATTTGAAAGAAGTGGAGTTATATCCTTAAATAAAATTCCTGGTTTCGGAAAATCAGGCACGTCCCTTATCAGTTGCAAGGCCTGTTGTATCTGCATGTGTCCGAGAGGGGACTTGAACCCCTAATCCCTTGCGGGAACTAACACCTCAAGCTAGCGCGTCTGCCAATTCCGCCACCCGGACTAAGTGATGGTCAAGGATAGCAATCGGATGCCACAATAGCGAAATGTCTTCTTCTCATTCCACGGATCTGGTTGATGAAACTATTCGAATCTGCCGTGAATTGATTCAGATTCCCAGCGTTAATTATGGTGATGGTAAAGGGAACGAGAAAGAAGTAGCTGATCACGTCGTGCAACTTTTGAAGGAAGTCGGGATTGAATCTAGGATTTATGAATCTGCTCCAGGCCGATGCAATGTTATTGCGCGAATAAAAGGCTCTAACAACAAACTCCCAGGCCTCGTGGTCCACGGACATCTAGATGTGGTTCCAGCAAACTCTTCAGATTGGTCAGTAGATCCTTTCAAGGCAGAAATAAAGGATGGCTACATTTGGGGACGCGGCGCAGTTGATATGAAGAATATGAACGCGATGATTTTGGCAACTGTTCGTAATTGGACGCGGAATGGCTTCACTCCGCAGAGGGATATCGTTTTAGCCTTTTTCGCAGATGAAGAAGCAGGAAGCATCTTTGGTTCTCATTACATGGTTGATCATCACCCTGAAGTCTTTAGTGGATGTACCGAGGCTATCTCTGAGGTTGGAGGATTTTCTGTCACGTTGTCCAACGGGAAACGATTGTATTTAATTGAAACTGCAGAAAAAGGCATTCATTGGATGAAATTAACTGCAGACGGCCGCGCCGGACATGGATCACTCATGAATCAAGAAAACGCTGTCACTCGAATATCCGAGGCGGTTGCAAGAATTGGAAATCATCAATGGCCGCAACGATATAGCTCAACGGTTAAGATTTTTTTTCAGAGGATAGCGCAAGCAACGGGGAGAACTTATGACGAGAAAGATCTTAGGCCCCTGTTATCAGAACTTGGCTTTGCTTCACGAATGATAGGCGCAACGTTACAAAACACTGCAAACCCAACGATGTTGGAGGCGGGCTACAAAGCTAACGTTATTCCGGGGTCTGCTTCCGCAGTTATTGATGGTCGTTTTATACCTGGATACGAAGAAGAGCTCAACGAGACAATTAAAACGCTTGTCGGTCCTGAGATAAAAATCGAAACAATCACTAGGGATAGGGCACTAGAGGTCTCTTTTGAAGGTGACTTAGTAGAGCAGATGTGCAAGTCATTGATAAAACACGATTCGGATGCCATTCCCGTGCCTTACGTAATGAGTGGTGGGACTGACAATAAAGCTCTCTCAGTTTTAGGAATTACTGGTTACGGTTTTTCACCGTTGAAATTGGATAAAGATTTTGATTTCATGGCTATGTTTCATGGAGTGGATGAAAGAGTACCCATCGAAGGGTTAACTTTCGGTGTCTTCGTATTGAAGGATTTCCTAGAAAATCTCTAGAAGCTCACGTCATCTAAGGCCGAACGCACAATTGTAGGAAGCTCTATTTCCTCACTTTTCAAGATTCCTCGAAGTTGCGCACCGGTTCGTGCACCAACAAGCGCTGTTGTTACACCCGGTGCATCGCGAACCCATGCTAATGCAACCTCGAGCGGGGAGTATCCCAAGCCTTGAGCAGCAACAACAACGGCCTCAACTATTCGGGAACTTTGATCGTCAAGGTAAGGCTCTACTTGTTTAGCAAAATGTGGCGCCGCAGCGCGAGAATCACTTGGAACACCTTTTCGATATTTTCCTGTTAAAACTCCACGCGCTAATGGTGCCCACGCGATGAACCCTAATCCGCAGTTAACTGCTGCGTCCAAAATTTCGCTTTCGGCGCTGCGATTTAACAATGAGTATTCATTGTTGGTGGTCGTAATCGGTGCTTTCATCGTGTTAGTTAGTTGTTTTGTCGCGGCAAGAGCCAATTGCCAGCCTGAGTAATTACTAACGCCGACATATCGCGCTCGTCCCGTCGTGTAGGCATAATCTAAAGCTGACAAAGTTTCATCGAGTGGTGTTTGATCATCCCAATGGCTTATTTGCCAAAGATCAATGAAATCCGTCCCTAAGCGCTCCAATGTGCGGTCTAGATCGCCAATAAGAAACTGTCGAGTGGCATTAACACGGCGAGAATTTTCATTGTGATTGATACCTGCTTTACTGGCGATGACGACTTCATCTCTTTTAAACAAAGTTGAGATGAGACCTCCGATTAACCTTTCACTATCTCCATCTCCGTATGTAGGAGAAGTATCCAAAAAATTTCCGCCAGCATCTAAAAAAGCTCGGCATTGGTCTGCAGCCTCGATTTCATCTGTATCTCGGCCCCAGGTCATGGTTCCTAAGCCCAAGCGCGAAAGTTCCAAACCACTGTTTCCTGCACGGCGCTTTTGCATGGGAAGACGATAGCAAGGCAGGGCTCAGAAACCTGCGATAACCTTTGTTTTATGCGAGTAGTTTTGATTAGACATGCACATTCACAAGCTAATGCTTTAGGTGTGCTTTCTGGTCGACGCCCTAATGTTCACCTGTCCAAACAGGGTAAGGAACAATCTCTGGATTTAGCTCGCAGATTGGGCGATTTCATACCTCATGAAATTCGAGTTTCACCCATGGAGCGTTGCATTGAAACAATCACGCCTTGGATAAACGAAAAGAGCAGTTCGAGAAGTCAGAAACCTCAGCCCGTAATTGATCAAGAGTTAACTGAAGTTGACTATGGTGATTGGTCCGGAAAGAAATTGTCTGTTCTATCTCGGAATAAACTCTGGTCAATTGTTCAGAACTCTCCGAGTCAGATGTATTTCCCGAAGGGTGAGGGAATACTGCAAATGCAGTCCAGGGCAATGAAGGTTATTCATCAAAATATCAAGCACTCTGTCGATGGGGCTTTGGTGCTTGTCAGTCATGGGGATGTCATCAAAGCAATAGTTGCTTCGAGCCTCGGAATGCATTTGGATGAGTTTCAACGAATCATCATTGATCCTGCATCAATTAGCATTATTGATTTCTCTTCAGAAAAACCAAGAATTTTGCTTTTAAACGATACTCGAGCCACAGTTACGGATCTTTTAATGTCGAAGAAACGAAGTAAACATCAATTGGGTGGCGGTAACGGCAAGTGAGATATGAAATTTTCACCCCCGATAGATTTATTGTTGGCACTGTCGGAGCGCCAGGGGAGCGTGCTTTCTACATCCAGGCTAAAAAAGAAAAACAGATTTTTTCGGTAGCTATTGAAAAGGATCAAGTACGGGCAATAGTTGCACGGTTAGAAATGATCATTGCAGGGATCAAGCGGGCCAATCCTTTTGAAATTGCAGATACATCACCAGTTGATGATCAGCCCTTGGAATCACCTGTTGACGCTCTTTTTGTCACTGGTGCGATCTCCATTTCATGGGATGATCAAGTCAAAGTCGTAGTTTTTGAATTTTATGAGACTTCCTCTCAAGATGACGAGGAGGACAGTGAAGTTCTAGCGGTTTCAATTGCCCTCGGGGCAGCGCAATCGTTTGTTCAGAGATCAAAAGCGGTAGTAAATGCGGGCAGATTACCGTGCCCATTTTGTTCGATACCAATTGATCCTCGTGGTCACCTATGTCCTCGCGCAAATGGATATAAGCGATGAAGAATGTCTTGAAATTTTACAATCATCGGTCAGTTCATGAATAAGCATGAGGCAATTACCAGCAACGAATTGATTGTCACAGGTAGGTTGGTCGATGCTTCTAATGCAACGCTCTACGCGCATGTTGTCCACAATGATCTCGAGTTAACCTGTATCTACAAACCCATTGCGGGTGAGCGACCGTTGTGGGATTTTGATCAAGGGTGTTTAGCTCACCGTGAATATGCTGCCTACTGTGTGAGTAATTATCTTGGTCTTAATCTAGTTCCATTCACGGTGTTAAGAGATGGACCCTATGGTCTGGGAATGGTTCAAGAGTGGATTGAGATAGATCAATCGATCGATCTCTCAGCATACTTCTCGCAGGATCGAATAGAACTTAGGAGCATGGCGCTATTTGACGCAATAATCAACAACACTGATCGCAAGATAGGTCACCTTCTACCCACCAAAGGTGGCAGAACTTACGGCTGTGATCATGGTGTGACTTTTCACGAAGATGACAAGCTACGAACGGTTTTGTGGCAATGGGCCGGTGAGCGTTTATTACCCGATGAAGTTGAAGTTCTTCAAAAGTGCAGGACCGGTCTTTTGGGGCAGTTAGGTGAAACTCTCAAACCATTGCTGACAGAATCCGAGATTAAAGCTTGCATTACTCGAATAGACCGGATGCTCAAAGACGAGTCATTCCCGGAACCATCGCCAAACTGGCCAGCGGTTCCATGGCCAGCCTTCTAAATAGCAAAATAAGCACTCCATCATTGATTCGCTCGTTAAGAATGTACCGGGTGAGTAAAAGTCTAAAATTTTTCGTTTAATTTGTCATAGAATTCACGAATGAAATCCTGGGGAGCGGTTGCGGTACAAGATTTGTCTTCCTCTCTCAAATTTCCGCAAATGCATCTGAGCGACACCGCTTCGGGTCTAAAGAAACCGCTGGATGACAAAGATATTTACCGAATGTATGTGTGCGGTATAACTCCATATGACGCGACTCATCTTGGCCACGCGGCGACATATCTTTCTTTTGACCTGATCCTTCGTTACTTAACCGCCAGTGGTTCAAGGGTTAATTACGTTCAAAACATTACCGATATTGATGAGCCTCTTCTTGAACGTGCTAATCGAGATCAAGTGCATTGGAACGATCTGGCAAATGATCAAATTGAACTTTTTAGAAACGACATGTCAAAGCTCAACGTTATTCCGCCAACGCACTATGTCGGTGCGATTGAAGCGATCCCATTGGTCACTCAAGCCATAGATCAATTGATAGTTCGCAATAGCACGTATCAAATAGATAGTGACATTTACTTCGCGGTTAAGCATGATTCGAAATTCTCAAGTGTTTCTCATTTACCTAATGAAGAAATGATTGAAATTTTTGCCCAACGAGGCGGTGATCCGACGCTAGCCGGAAAAAAAGATCCCTTGGATTGTCTAGTGTGGATGCAGCAAAGGCCTATGCAGCCTGGTTGGCCATCAACTCATGGTTGCGGTCGCCCCGGATGGCATATCGAATGCACTGCCATTGCCTTGAACTACTTGAAGCCTGATGAGAGTGAAGGCACTTTGATAGATATTCAAGGTGGTGGAAGTGATTTGATTTTCCCTCATCACGAAATGTGCGCGGCCCAGGCACGAGTCATATCCGGAAAAGAACTAGCCTCACATTACGTGCACGCGGGCATGATCGGACTTGATGGCGAGAAAATGAGTAAGAGCAAAGGGAATTTAGTTTTTGTCTCTACTTTGCTTGCATCCGGGGTAGATCCTTTTGTTATTAGATGGAGCTTAATGTCCCATCACTATCGTGAGGATCGAATGTGGAGTGATGAGAAGTTGGCAGAGTCAACAACGCAGGTAGAAAGGTTGAGGATTGCACTTGCGCAGAAAGACGTTGCTCCAACAACTGATTTGATTGAGGGAATTCTTCACTCTATATCTGATGACCTCAATACTAAGTCTGTAATTGATTCCCTCAATGATTGGACGGATAGAACTTTAGATGGAGTGGCGGGAGGTGACTCAAGTCAATTGAAGAAAGTCGTGCAAAACATTCTCGGCTATAAATCCTGATTGATTTACGATAGAGCTTTTTAGCAAATTCTATTGAAGTTCATCTCCAACTAATCTTCTTGATGGCGTCGCAAGTATTTTTCAAACTCTTTGGCAATTGTTTCACCAGAAACCTCTGGGAGATCGGTTGCGTCCTTGCTAGCTTCTAACGCCTTAACATAATCTGCAACATCAGCATCTTCAGAAGCTAACTGTGTAACAGAGTCTTCCCATGTTTCGGCTTGTTCTCTTAAGTCACCCAGTGGTATGGAAATTCCCACGTAGTCTTCAATAGCTTGTATTAATGCTAAGGAGGCTTTGGGTGATGGAGCATTAGGCGCATAATGAGGTACTGAAGCCCACAGAGATAGGGATTCAATACCTCGTCTAGTACAACCATCTTGAATTGCACCGATAATTCCGGTTGGACCCTGGTAATTGGAAGGTTGCAGATCAAGACGAGAACCTATGGAGGGATTTGACGTCGTTGCAAGAATTCTTATTGGCCGAGTGTGTGGTGAATCCGAAAGCATCGCACCAATTGTGATGATCATTGAAGTTTCGAGATCATCTGCAATATCTAATATTTCGCGTGTGAAGGATTTCCATCGCATTGAAGGTTCCACACCAGTAACGATCACCAGATCCTTTTTCATCGACGGAATGGACAGACCAAAAATCTGTGTTCCAGGCCACGTAATCTCTCGTTGCATTGAGTCACTTATTCTGACTTGTGGCCTGCTCACCTGATAGTCATAGAAATCTTCAGAATCTACTTGGGCAATCAACACCGGAACAACATCATCGTTTGAATCTTTCCATGCTGAGAGAAGGTGATCTAGAGCGCCAGTTGCGGCCTCTGCGCCGTCATTCCATCCAGAAAATGCAATCAACATAATGGGATCGCGCAGGCTTGGTATTTGTAGAATCTCCACGAATGTAACCTTACGGTAACCTTGACCAAGTGAACACGCGAAAGTTAACCCATCCTCAAGGTTTACTGCGTGAGGCTCTTTCAAGCCGGGTAGTAGTAGCCGATGGCGCTATGGGCACAATGCTTCAGGAAGCCGATCCCTCTTTAGAAGATTTTCAAAACCACGAGGGCTGCAATGAAATATTAAATGTTAGTCGTCCAGATATTGTCCGTTCAGTTCACGATGCGTATTTAGAAGTTGGCGTAGATGCGATTGAAACAAATACCTTTGGGGCTAATTGGGCCAATCTTGCTGAGTACGGAATCGAAGATCGAATCTACGAGTTAGCTTTTGCGGGAGGATTGATCGCTCGCCAAGCGGCCGATTCTTTTTCCTCTCCTGAGAAGCCTCGATTTGTCCTAGGCTCTTTAGGACCAGGGACAAAACTTCCTAGCCTGGGTCATACAAGTTATGAAAAATTAAAGGATGCATATTACGTAGCATCTAAGGGTTTAACCGATAGTGGAAGTGATGCGCTATTAATTGAAACTTCCCAAGATTTATTGCAAGTTAAAGCGGCGGTAAACGGGGCAAGACGGGCCATAGAAGAATCAAACCGTGATGTGGTACTCATCGCTCAGGTTACTGTTGAAACTACAGGGACAATGTTGGTTGGTTCGGAAATAGGTGCAGCTCTTAACGCGTTACAACCTTTAGGTATAGATCTCATCGGATTGAACTGCGCAACAGGACCTGCAGAAATGTCAGAACACTTAAGGTATCTCAGTAAAAACTCTGAAATAGCAATATCCGTCATGCCTAATGCGGGTTTGCCAGTTTTGGGACCAAAAGGGGCAAGTTATCCGCTAGGACCAGAAGAATTAGCGACGGCTTTAGAAACATTTGTTCACGATTACGGAATCTCTCTCATTGGAGGTTGTTGCGGAACAACTCCATCACATTTACGAGCCGTAGTCGATCGCTTAGATAGAAAAAAGATTAAGGCACGAACCACGACCTTAGAGCCTGGAGCATCATCTTTGTACCAATATGTTCCGTTTCGTCAAGATAAAACATATTTAGCTATTGGTGAGCGAACAAATGCAAATGGATCGCGGGCTTTTCGTGATGCACTCCTTGCAGAAGACTGGGAGAAATGTGTAGAAATAGCGAGAGATCAGATTCAAGAAGGTGCGCACATGTTGGATCTTTCGGTCGACTATGTTGGTCGAGATGGAGCATCGGACATGGCAGAACTTGCATCTAGATTTGCCACAGCAAGTACCCTTCCAATTGTTTTAGATTCAACCGAACCTTTAGTTTTGAAAGCAGGATTAGAACATTTAGGCGGTCGATGCGTTATTAACTCTGTTAATTACGAAGACGGTGACGGTCCCACTTCACGTTTTGCAAAGATTATGCCTTTAGTTCAAGAACATGGAGCTGGAGTTGTAGCTTTAACTATCGATGAGCAGGGGCAGGCAAGAGATTGCGAATGGAAGCTCAGAGTTGCTCGTCGTTTGATCAACGACTTGCATGATAACTGGAGAATGAACATCGGTGACATCTTGATTGATTGCCTTACTTTCCCAATAGCCACAGGACAAGAAGAAACAAGGCGCGATGGTATCGAAACGATTAATGCAATTAAGAGACTTAAAGAAGAGTTCCCACAAGTTCAAACAACCCTGGGCATAAGTAACGTTTCCTTTGGATTAAATCCTGCTTCTCGAGTTGTTCTAAACTCGGTTTTCCTCCATGAATGTGTACAGGCGGGATTAGATTCGGCAATAGTTCACCCTTCGAAAATTACACCAATGAATCGAATCGATGAAAAAGCGAAGAAAATTGCCCTTGATTTAATTTACGATCGAAGAGTTTTCGAGGGCGAAGAGTGCACATACGACCCACTTCAGGAGTTTTTACAGTTGTTCGATGGGGTTGAGCTCACATCAAGTAAAAATGCGAGGGCTGAAGCGTTGGCGGCCTTACCGTTATTTGAGAGATTACAACGAAGGATTATTGAGGGTGAGAAAGTTGGTTTAGAGGAAGATCTCAAACTGGCACGCGAGCAAGGCATTCAACCTTTAGAGATCATCAACGATCACCTTCTAGAAGGTATGAAAGTTGTTGGAGAATTATTTGGTAAAGGTGAAATGCAGTTGCCCTTCGTTCTCCAAAGCGCTGAAGTGATGAAAACTGCCGTTGCATTGCTGGAGCCATACATGGAGAAGACAAATGATCAAGGTCGAGGAACCATGCTGCTTGCAACAGTAAAGGGAGATGTACACGATATTGGTAAAAATCTTGTAGATATCATCCTAACAAATAATGGATATCGAGTTGCAAATATTGGAATCAAACAAACCGTTAATCAAATTATCGACGGTGCCATAGAGGCGAATGCTGATGTTATTGGAATGAGCGGATTGCTTGTTAAATCAACAGTGATCATGAAGGAGAATTTGGAAGAGATTACCGCTCGTGGCTTAGACCAACGATGGCCAATTGTTCTTGGGGGAGCAGCTCTTACTCGGGCATATGTTGAGCAAGATTTGGCCTCAGTTTTTCCTGGTGAAGTTAGGTATGCACGAGATGCTTTCGAAGGTCTGCGTCTAATGGATGCAATGATGGCTGTAAAGAGAGGCGAAGTAGGCGCCGCACTTCCCCCACTCAAAGAACGCAAAACGACTAATACTCGGCTAAAGGAAAGTGATTTACCGGTCGATAATGTTAGAAGCGATGTAAGTCAAGAAGTTTCTATTCCAACACCACCCTTCTATGGTTCTAGAGTGGTGAAGGGAATTTCACTTGCAGAATACTCGGGAATGCTCGATGAGCGGGCCCTCTATGTTGGACAGTGGGGCCTTAAAGGTAACCGCGGCGAATACGAAGAGATGGTTGTTTCACAAGGTCGTCCACGTTTGCGTTCTTTAATGAACGAAGTACAGTCGAGCGGCTGGCTCAATGCTGCTGTCGTTTACGGATATTTTCCTTGTTATAGCGAAGGTAATGACTTAGTGATCCTTCATCATGACGGGGAGAATAAAGGAAAAGAGCGCACACGATTTACATTCCCACGACAACGACGTGATAGACGGTTATGCATCAGTGATTTTTTTGCGTCTAAGGAATCTGGACGAACCGATGTTGTCGCCTTCCACATAGTGACCATGGGTGCCTCGGTGAGCAAAGCAGCAGCACAGCTTTTTGAGGCGAATAAGTACCGCGAGTACTTGGAGCTCCATGGGCTTTCTGTACAACTTACTGAAGCTCTGGCCGAACATTGGCACGGCAGAGTACGTGAAGAGTTACGTGTCAAAGACGAGGATTCATCAGATCTTCAAGGAATTTTAGATCAAGGTTATCGGGGCTCCCGCTATTCATTTGGTTACCCGGCATGTCCTGATCTAGAACAGCAAGTTCAATTATGTTCATTACTTGAGCCTGAACGTATAGGTGTTGAATTATCAGAAGAGTTCCAATTACATCCTGAGCAATCAACGTCGGCAATTATCGTTCATCATCCCGAAGCTAAATACTTCAACGCGAACTAGCACCTTATGATTGATTTCTTTGATGCTGTTTTCTTTGACATGGATGGCCTGACTGTTGATTCAGAACCTCAATGGTTATTGTCTGAACAAGAAGTTGTCCAACCATTCGGCTATGTATGGACTCAAGATGATCAAGTTGCTTGTTTAGGTGGACCTCTTAGCAAATTAGGTGATTACATGTCTGCGAGAGTTGGAAATAAGGAATCTTCGGAGTATTTCGTTGAAGAGTTAATCAGAATTCAAGCCAATCGCATGCGCTCAAATACAACGGCGATGCCTGGTGCAATAGAGCTAATAAATTCTCTTCGATCACATGGAATTAAAACAGCTCTCGTCTCTGCAAGTCCTCGAGTCATTATTGATGCAGTTTTAGACAATATTGGACACGATCTTTTTCCATTCTCACTAAGTGGAGATGATGTTCGAAACACAAAACCTGATCCCGAGGCCTATCTAAAGGCCGCACAGATCTCTGGAAGTAACATCGCAGACTGCCTTGTTTTTGAAGATTCACTGCCAGGTATGAAAGCAGCAATTGATAGCGGCGCGTGGTTAATCGCGGTACCCCATTTGGTGCATGTAGAAGAGTCATCAAGGGTGCGAAGTATTAACTCTTTACAACAATTAAATATTGATAAATTAAGGGAGTTGAAACAAGACTTTTCGACAGAAATATAGATGTCAGCGGTGATCTAGCGATTGTGCGCTGGGCAGATTTTCTTAAAGAAACACCAATCACAGAGTTTGGTTGGATTAGGTGGCCAGTAATCTTTTTCGATTGAAACGTTTATGTCTTGGGCTACTCGTAATAAGGTTTTTTCAGTAGATTCAAGGTCATTCATTGTGGGAGAGTTTTTCACGAGTTTTCCATCGCCTAGATAGATCAGTTGAAGCAGGCGAGGTAGCACTCCCTTATTTTTCCAGTAGAGAAGAGCGTAGACACGAAGTTGAAAAAGAGCCTTTTCCTCCCATCCAGGCTTAGGTGCTTTCCCTGATTTGTAATCAACTATTCGCACCTCACCTGTAGGGGCTACATCTAAGCGGTCAACATACCCATGTAAATAGATCTTCTCAGTTAAATCATTCTCTAAGTGTATTTCGCGATGAGTAGCCTCGAAAACAGTGGGGTCTTCAACTGCAAAGTATGTTTGAAGCAATGAGGCCGCTCGATCTAGCCATTCCTTTTCATTTCCAATGAGCTGTTCTAGTTCAGGTTTATTTTCAATCTGAGCTCTCCATCGCGATGGCAATAGTGAGACAGCCTTCTCTGAAGTTCTTTCACCTGCATGTGAATCAAACAGATCGTGCAATACGGTGTGTACGAGGGTTCCTCTCTCAGCATCTAAAGACGGAGGCTCCGGCAACTTATCAATTTTTCGATAGCGATATAGAAGTGGGCAGTTCTGGTATTCACTCACCGCGCTAGGGGAAAGACGTAAAGGCTGACTCATACTCATGTTGCGCAAGATACCCCTACCTTGAGGATTTAATTCGCCTAAGATGCTCCCGTGTCTAATTTAGGTTTCTTTGCCGCTGGCGATCGGATTCAGTTAACCGACCCAAAAGGAAAGTTATATAGCTTTACGATCGTTCCAGGTAAAGAGTGGCACACGCATAAAGGGTGGATAACCCATGATGACCTGATTGGACTTCCTGAAGGCTCTGTAGTGAGCACAACAGCAGGGTTGTCATTTTCGGCATTTAAACCATTACTTGCAGATTTTGTTTTAACAATGCCGCGTGGAGCAACGATTGTGTATCCAAAAGATGCGGCAATGATTGTTGGAGTTGCCGACATATACCCTGGTGCTCGAGTTTTAGAGGCTGGAGTTGGAAGTGGGGCTTTGACCATTTCACTACTTCGAGCCGTTGGCGATAACGGAATTGTTCATTCGATTGAAAGACGTGAAGATTTTGCAAAGATAGCACGAACAAATGTAGAAGATTACTTTCAAAATAATTGCAAGAATTGGACGTTGGAAGTTGGAGATCTTCAAGATCAGGAATTTGATTCACAATTTGATCGAGTAGTTCTGGACATGCTTGCCCCTTGGGAGTGCATAGATATTTCGGCCAGGGCATTACGACCTGGTGGTGTTTTCTTAGCCTACGTAGCAACCAGTACACAGCTATCAGCCACGGCTGAAGCTCTCAAAAATGACGGACGCTTCACAGAACCTGAAAGTTCGGAAACTCTAGTTCGCGGTTGGCACCATGAAGGTTTAGCGGTTAGACCTCAGCAAAGAATGATCGGACATACCGGCTTTATTATTCATAGTCGACGAATGGCACCTGGTGTGCAGGTTCTGGCTAGACGTCGCCGTCCTGCAAAGGGTGCCTACGGTGTCTCGGAAGATTGAACGACTAGTTAATTTAACAATAGCTCTCCTTGCTACGAAAAGGTTTTTAACCAAGTCCGAGATCTTTCGGACCGTGGAGGGTTATGAAGGCAGTGACGAAACTAAAGAGCGAATGTTCGAGCGAGATAAAGACGATCTTCGTGCTTTAGGTATTGAGATAGAAGTTGGAAGTTTCGATCCTGTTTTCTTGGACGAGGCTGGATACAGAATTAGTCATGCTTCCTATCAAATGGATTTAGGCGTACTCACCGAGAAGGATGTTTCCCTACTTTCACTAGCGGCTCAAAGTTGGCAAGGAGCTGCTTTGGATCAACCCGCGCATCGTGTTTTGATTAAACTTCGCTCCCTTGGAATTGCGGTGGACGAATTAGATGTGCCAGCTATTTCGACAAGGTTGGCACATAGCGGCGAAGACATCGCCATAGTCAGCAGTGCCATTTCGGATAAATCTACGATTCTTTTCGATTACTTA
>WLED01000012.1 GCA_009704445.1 Actinomycetota bacterium | reverse complement strand
ATGGTCAGCGACTTCTCTTTTCTGCAACTCTAGATCGCGGTGTTGACTCTCTCGTTCGTCAATATTTGAAGAATCCAAAGACTCACTCACTTCAAAATGACCGTGCCTCAGTTTCCACTATGGAGCACTTTGTCTTAGTGATGAACCCTTCAGAAAAAGATGACATTACAAATCAAGTTGCAGCGCGTAATGGAAAAACTATTCTCTTTGTAAAGACTCAGCGCGGTGCAGATCGTTTGGCAGACAAGCTCGCTCACGCAGGAGTTCCGGTTGGGGCTTTGCACGGTGGAAAATCACAGGCCGTGCGTACTCGTACATTGGCAATGTTTAAGGACAGTGCAAATGCTGCTTTAGTTGCAACAGATGTTGCAGCGCGCGGAATTCACGTAGATGGAATTTCATTAGTAGTCCATGTTGATGCGCCAACTGATCACAAAGATTATCTACACCGTGCAGGTCGTACTGCGCGTGCAGGTGAGGCAGGAACCGTTGTAACACTTGCAACAACACGTCAGCAAAAATCAATTGGATCACTTATTCAACGCGCCGGAGTTCTTGCTAAGTATGTCGGTGTTACGCCATTGAGTACTGACTTAATGAAAATTACTGGCGCCCAAGAGCCTTCTGGAATTCCATACATTGTCCCAATTGTTGAAAAATCTGTCCGAAGTGGTGGAAAGCGTCCGCGCCCAAACTCAAGCCAGCGTCGACGTCGTCCTCGCTAAAACTTTGTACTTTTTGAATAACACAAATTGTTTTTAATGAGTGTTGTTTAAGGACTTGAAGTTATTTAAGTAATTAACGTTGCTTAAATAATTAGGTGTGCGGCTTGGTTAGCCAGCAGAACCAGAACCAGATGGACCAGCTTTGCGCTGAACTTGTGGAGCGCCTCCACTTCGTTGGCCTCCACGAATCTTTGATCCAGAATCGGTGTGCGCCTGTGTTCCTGGTGCTCCCTTTTTATTTTTCTTTGCTTCTAGAGCAGCAAGCATTCTTGCTTTAACATCTTCATTTTTATCAGGCATGGCGTAAGTCTACTGCACGATCAATAGAGCAATTAAGCGTTGGATTCCTTATATTCGCGCAACCGTTCTAAAACTTCAGACTCACGGTATCGACGATGCCCGCCCAATGTTCGAATTGCAGTTAACTTTCCTGCCTTGGCCCATCGGGTTACAGTTTTTGGATTGACGTGAAAACGAGCTGCAACTTCTTTAGGAGTTAAAAGAACTTCAGCATCTGGAATGCGATTCATAAAGTTTCCTTTCACTCAACTCGTTTTTTTGCTGGTCGGTAATGTCCGTATTGACCCGTATTGGGGTTAAGTATTACGGGATTTTCAGGGGTAAGCAATACCAGTTACGAGGCTTGTTCGAAGGCTTGGACTAAGCGCCAACGTGACATTAACCGCTGATATCCGACTCCGGCCATCATTGGATCTGATGCAGCAAGTCCTGCAACAGAATGCGTTACATCTTCAATTGATGAATCAGAATCCAAACCATCTTCACCAGAATCTCGCAACGCCTTGTCCATGTAATTAGCTAAACCACCATAATCGAGTTCTACTAAAGATTCCGGATGAAACATTTCAAGCCAATCCAATAAATTTTCTAACTCTTCTTCTACGGGGCCTTCACCAAATGCACCCAATACGCTCTCATGGGCAGAGGCACATCTTTGCTTGGCATTAGCAATGGTTGTTAACGCCTTTGAATAATGGCCGTGTTCATCTACACCACGTGTTCGCTCTTCTGGTGAAAATAAAATGAACCAGCGAGGTGGAATCAACCATGTTTCATTTAAAATATGTGGAGTTTTATCTTCAAGTAGATCTACTCCTGCAGTTATGACTTCTTCTAAAGCTGGTGATACAAAAAACGGAACGACTGTGCTTGGAAGTGAATCTTTAAAATTATCTAGGGCTGCCCAGCAGCGTGTGGCTGTTGACCAGGGTGATAAATATCTGATCTCACCTTTATCAATAATGTGCACACCATCTGGGCGACCAGCAGGTGGTTCAGGTTGTGCAACACGATGAAGAGCTAGTTTTTGTTCTCGATCAAAACTAGATGCATCATTTTCGATTCCTTGCCAACGCAAACGATCAGCGGCATTAAATGCAGAGATTGGTTCGTAAATTCGAAGTGAAGCTACGTACGGTGTTGCTCTCACGAGCGTGGAATGTAATTGCCCTCGGCAAATGGGTCGTCATCGTCCTTACGTGGTGACGTATCGAGTTCTCCATGCAACTCTTTAGTAAGGCGATCTAGATCCATGTCTTGCCCGCCATATTTCAAATCACGAGCGACTTTAGTTTGTTTTGCTTTTGCACGGCCGCGACCCATGGGCGACCTCCTTCACTTATTGCTCTTTTTGCACTTTGTCAGAGGGGAAGGTTATCGCGGTTGGCAATCCCCTTCCACCAGGTTTTAAGTGTCGAAGGGTGATTCACGTGAGTAAATCTCACAAGGGTAGATAGGCGGAGAGATCTGCTCGCGATCCCGACGCCAAAACAGCACCACTCGTCACAGCCTGATCCCAGGTCAGATCCCCTGAGGCTAAGGCAAGCCATGTTTGGGCATCCATCTCGATTGTGTTGGCAGGTGTTCCTCGAGTGTGTGTTGGGCCTTGGCCACATTGAACTGCTGCATACGGCGGAACTCGAACCTCGATTGCTCTGCCGGGTGCTTTAGCAGTTAATGCCTGAAGAGTTAACTTAACTTTTTGTAAGACTTCTGGGTCGCGCATAAAGTTTTGCGTTGATTTATCGAATTGAATCTGGCGAATATTGTGCAGCCGCTGAGTTGCTTGAAACTACAGCGTTAATCCGAGTTGCTACGCGAGAGATCTGTTCGCGAGCTTCCCCGGTAAATTCAATTGGTTTGCTGATTAATTTGTCTAGCTCGGAACGATCAAACGGCAACCGCTTGTCTTGTGCTAAGTCATCAAGAAGTGTGTTTTTATTTCCTTCACGCATTCCGAGTGCGGCTTTTACTGCATGTTCTTTAATAACTTCATGAGCAAGTTCACGTCCAACTCCAACTTTTACTGCAGCCATCAAAATCTTAGTTGTGGCCAAAAATGGTAAGTAGCGTTGAATCTCTGCATCGATCACCTTTGGGAATGCACCAAATTCACTCATGACAGTCAGCATGGTTTCGAGTAAACCATCGATGGCATAGAAGGCATCAGGTAGTGCAACTCGTCGAACCACACTGCATGAAACATCGCCTTCATTCCATTGGTCACCAGAGAGTTCGCTCACCATAGATGCATAACCACGCAGTACAACCGAAAGCCCGTTAACTCGTTCACATGAACGGGTATTCATTTTGTGTGGCATTGCGCTACTACCAACTTGACCTGCTTTAAATCCTTCAGTTACTAACTCCGCACCGGCCATTAATCGGATCGATGTTGCAAGCGATGATGGAGATGCAGCAATTTGAACAAGAGTCGTAACAACATCGTAATCAAATGATCGTGGATAAATCTGACCCGTTGAATCTAAAACAGAATTAAAGCCGAGTTCTTTTGCAATTGCGTTTTCTAGATTCAAATGTGCCTTTGAAGAGCCAAGTAAATCAATGGAATCTTGGGCAGTACCTACTGGGCCCTTAATCCCACGCATCGGATATCGGTTTTGAAGTGCAACGAGGCGTTCATATGCAAAAAGTAACTCTTCAGCTGCTGATGCAAAACGCTTTCCTAAAGTCGTGATCTGTGCAGGAACATTATGTGATCGACCAGCAATTGGTTGATCTGCATACTGTGCTGCTCGCTCACCCAAACGAGCCAACAAGGCAATGGTTTTGTCATGGACAATCTTTAAACCATTTTTAATCTGCAGAGCTTCGATATTTTCTGTTAAATCACGGCTAGTCATTCCTGCGTGAATTGCCTGGTGACCTGCCAAAGTATTGAACTCTTCAATTCGAGCCATTACATCGTGGCGCAATTGCTTCTCACGAGCATCAATTGATGCTAAATCCACCCGTGTAATTACCTTCTCGTAATCTGAAATTACATCTTTGGAAATCTGATGTCCTATAGATGATTGGGCTCGCATTACTGCGATCCAAAGTCTGCGCTCTTGAATCACTTTAGATTCAGGTGCAAAAATTTCACGCATGGCATTTGACGCATAACGATCGGATAAAAGGCTCATTAGATGAAATCCTTTACAACGATAGTTTGATCTCGTCCTGGCCCAACACCGATTGCACTCATAGGCGCTCCTGAGATCTTCTCTAAAAATGCAATGTACTCCTGAGCATTTTTAGGTAGATCTGAAAGCTTGCGAGCGCTAGTTATATCTTCTGTCCAGCCAGGTAAGTACTCATAGATTGGTTTTGCATGATGGAAGTCGCTTTGCGAAGCGGGAAGTTCCTCTACTCGCTTACCATCAATTTCATATGCCACACATACTGGAATCTTTTCCCAACCGGTTAAAACATCTAACTTCGTAAGGAAGAAATCTGTTAAACCATTTACTCGTACTGCGTAGCGAGCAATTGGTGCGTCAAACCAGCCACAGCGGCGTGCACGTCCAGTTGTAACACCGATTTCTCCACCTATCCGACGTAAAGCTTCTCCATCTTCATCAAATAACTCAGTCGGGAATGGCCCACTGCCAACGCGAGTTGTGTATGCCTTCACGATTCCAATTACGCGATCAATCTTTGTTGGTCCAATTCCAGAGCCAGTACATGCACCACCGGCAGTTGGATTACTTGAAGTAACAAAGGGATAGGTTCCATGGTCAACATCTAACAATGTTCCTTGGGATCCCTCAAGAAGAACTCGCTTTCCTGCCTTTAACGCTTGATCTAAAATCAAAACCGTATCGGCGACATATGGTCGAAGAATTTCGGCATATTGTAAATACTCTTCAAGAACCTCTTCGATTTCAATATTTTTTCGATTAAACACCTTAATTAATATTTGATTCTTATCGTGTAATGCACCTTCAAGTTTTTGTCGAAGAATTGAAGTATCAAATAAATCCTGCACGCGTATTCCGATTCGATTGATCTTGTCGGCATAGGCAGGTCCAATTCCGCGACCGGTTGTTCCTATCTTTGATTTACCTAGAAAACGCTCACTCACTTTGTCGATTGTGCGGTGATATGGAGTAATTAAATGTGCATTTGTTGAAATAAGTAACTTACTTGTGTCAATCCCGCGCTCATTTAATCCACGGATTTCCTCTAGTAATACACCTGGATCGATGACAACTCCATTGCCAATTACGGGAATCACATTTGGTGAAAGAATTCCTGATGGCAATAGGTGGAGAGCATATTTTTGATCACCGATTACGACAGTGTGGCCAGCGTTGTTTCCGCCTTGATAGCGAACCACATAATCAACTCGATCACCTAGTAAATCGGTAGCTTTTCCCTTGCCTTCATCGCCCCATTGAGCGCCAAGTAAAACTAGTGCAGGCATTAGTAAAGCCTTTCCGATTAGTTGTTAACTATTTTAAAGCTGACGTACCGGTCGAACGAAGATCTTCACATGCACGGACAACACGAGTGGCCATTCCAGCCTCTGCTAACTTGCCCCAAGCACGTGGATCGTATGCTTTCTTGTTTCCAACTTCACCATCGATCTTTAATACACCGTCATAGTTTTTTAGAACGTGATCTACAACAGGGCGAGTAAATGCATATTGAGTATCAGTATCAACATTCATCTTGATCACACCATAATCAAGTGATTCACGGATTTCAGAAAGTAGTGAGCCTGATCCACCATGAAACACAAGATCCATTGGCTTACTGCCCTTTGGTAGACCGAGCTTTGCAGAGACCGCCTCTTGTAAAGTTGCAAGAATTTTTGGTTGCAAAACTACATTTCCTGGCTTATAAACTCCATGAACATTTCCAAATGTTGCAGCAACTAAGTAGCGCGCTTTTGCATCTGTTCCTAAAGTTTCAACTGTCATGAGTGCATCTTCAGGTGTGGAGTACAACTTGGCATCATGTTTGGCCTCAATGCCATCCTCTTCTCCACCCACTACGCCGATTTCAATTTCTAGAATTGTTCGTGCTGCAACTGAGAGCTCCAACATTTCTTTTGCAATTTTCATATTTTCAACCATGTCAACGGCTGATCCATCCCACATATGAGAGTTAAACAATGGGGCTTTGCCGGACTTCAGGCGATCTGCACCAAAGGCTAAGAGAGGTCGCATAAAGCCATCAAGTTTTTCGACCGGGCAATGATCGGTGTGAATTCCAATATTTACTTTATAGTTCTTAGCTACAACATGTGCGAACTCTGCAAGCGCAACTGCGCCATCAACCATATTTTTTACCGTTGAGCCAGATGCATATTCTGCACCACCCCAAGAAAATTGAATAATTCCATCAGATTCTGCTTCGGCGAAACCACGAATAGCAGCAACAACTGTTTGTGATGATGAAACATTTATTGCCGGATATGCAAATGCGCCTTTCTTCGCGCGATCTAACATATCTACAAAAACTTCAGGGGTTGCAATCGGCATTGTTGTGACTCCTATTTGCTCGTTTTAAATCGTCTTAGATCTTTTAAATCCTTGTAATTCTTTAGACTGAGCGCTTCGTTGAGTCGTCTAGAGGCTTACAGCCAATCCTCTCACTTTCATTGTGTGGGCACAAAAAAGACCACTCGAGACACCCCGAGTGGCCCTTCTCAATCTCGTTACACCATGGCTTTAAGGGCGTTTGCCAAGAACTTAGCCAAAGCGGCCACCAGGACTGGGCTACTTAGGAGCTTGAGGAAAAGCGCTAAAAAAGATGTAAGCATGTGATCTCCTTTCATTTGCAGCATCGTCGATGAAACTCATATGGATCATTTACCTAACGCAAAACACTGTTGATAACTAAGACAAAGATGTAATGTTGCGTGACATGAGCCAAGCCCATGAATCAATCGAGAATCTTTCGAATGAGGATAGAAATTTCCCACCTACTCCCGAGTTTGCTGCACTGGCTAATGCGCAAGCAGATTTGTATGAACTGGCAGAAAAAGACCGCCTTGCTTTTTGGGATACTCAAGCTAGAAATTTAAAGTGGGATCAACCATGGAGTAAAGCTCTGCAATGGGATTCGCCATATGCACAGTGGTTTGTTGGCGGAAAGTTAAATGCATCGGTTAATGCATTGGATAGACATGTCGAGCAAGGGTTAGGTGATCGTGTTGCATTCCATTTTGAGGGAGAACCTGGTGACTGTCGAACAATTACCTATGCACAACTATTGATTGAGGTAAAAAAAGCGGCAAATGCTCTAACTGAATTGGGGGTTACTTCAGGAGATCGTGTTGCAATTTATATGCCGATGATTCCGGAGGCAGCGATTGCGATGTTGGCTTGCGCCCGCATTGGTGCGCCTCATTCTGTTGTCTTTGGTGGCTTTTCGGCAGATGCACTTTTATCTCGTATTCAAGATGCCGATGCGAAGTTAGTAATAACTGCCGATGGGGGTTTTCGAAAAGGATCGGCTTTTGCATTAAAACCTGCAGTAGATGAGGCGTTAAAAGGCAAGCATAATGTTGCTCACGTCTTAGTTGTTCAGCGGACCAAGCAGGAGACTGCTTGGAATGAGAAAACCGATATTTGGTGGCATGAGATTGTTGATCGACAATCCGAAGAACATATCGCTCAGTCTTTTGATTCCGAACATCCACTTTTTATTTTGTATACATCTGGGACCACAGCCAAACCCAAAGGAATTTTTCATACGACGGGCGGGTATTTAACTCAGGCAGCATTCACACACAAAGCGGTGTTTGATTTGAAAGCAGAGACCGATGTTTATTGGTGCACCGCTGACGTGGGATGGATAACAGGACATAGTTACATTGTTTATGGTCCATTAATCAATGGTGCAACGCAGGTTATGTACGAAGGAACGCCCGATACTCCACACAAAGGACGCATATTTGAGTTGATTGAAAAGTATGGTGTGACTATTTTGTATACGGCGCCAACACTGATTCGCACATGGATGAAATGGGGAGATGAGTTTCCGCGAGCACATGACTTAACTTCACTCCGATTATTAGGATCTGTAGGAGAGCCAATTAATCCGGAAGCTTGGATGTGGTACCGAGAAGTTATTGGAGCTAACAAATGCCCAATTGTTGATACGTGGTGGCAAACTGAAACTGGCGGAATAATGATTTCTCCACTGCCTGGAGTAACTGCAACTAAACCAGGATCAGCGATGACAGCCATCCCAGGAATAAGTGCCTCAGTTGTTGATGAAAAAGGTGTCCCGGTTGCAAAAGCCCATGGAGGATTTTTAATTCTTGATAAACCATGGCCAGGAATGCTGCGCGGAATTTGGGGTGAAGATCAAAGATACAAAGATACGTACTGGTCACGTTTTCCAGGAATCTATTTTGCTGGTGATGGCGCAAAGTTGGATAAAGATGGAGACATCTGGTTATTAGGGCGGGTAGATGATGTGATGAATGTTTCAGGACATCGCATCTCAACAACTGAAGTTGAATCAGCTTTAGTTTCACATGAAGCTGTTGCAGAAGCTGCCGTGGTTGGCGCACACGATGCGATGACAGGTCAAGGAATTGTTGCATTTGTAATCTTGCGAGGTGGCGTTGCACATGCAAATGGGACAAAAGGTGGAAATGAACTTGTTACTGAACTAAGAAACCATGTTGCAAAAGAAATTGGCGCAATTGCCAAACCGCGACAAATTTTGGTTGTTGCAGAGCTACCAAAAACTCGAAGCGGTAAAATCATGAGGCGCTTACTAAAAGATGTAGCTGAGAATCGTCAAGTTGGTGATGCAACAACATTGGCTGATCCAAATGTGATGAAGTTGATCGCAGAGGGTTTGAACACAAGCAGTGAGGATTAAACCGTAATTCCAAGATGTTGCTGCGTTAGTTTGATTAGCTGCGACTCAGAACTAATAACTCCGATGTGCTTATAAACAACATCACCATTGGGGGCAATAAACCATGTAACAGGTACACCTGGACCAAAAAATTGGCGTGATCGACCATCAGAGTCGTAAAGATTTGGCCAGGTGATTCCATTTGCCACAACAAATTTCTGAGCATCTTGTAAGTTGGCTTCTTCTACATTTACACCAACAAGCTGGACAACATCTTTAGCTTTTTCATTAAAACTAACAAAATGCGGGATCTCCTCTACGCAGGGTCCACACCATGAACCCCAAACATTAACAATCATTGGTCCTCGAAGAGCTCCAAGTTGAGCGCCCTGGCTTTGGTCCAAACAATCTAGAGAAATTCCACCGGTCCACAACTCTTCTTGCAAAATCTTGGTGCAATCAATGACTTCCCCTACTTGCTCAATAACCGCAGAGCTTTCGCTCTCTGAATTCATATTTGTTTGAGAACACGAAGTTAAGAAGAGCACAGAAATTACAAGAATAATTCTCTTCATCGAAAATCCTTGTCTGTTTTTACTAAAGCTAGAGCTTTCACTTTATCCATTTCGCCTATTCCAACACTTGGACAAATTTTAGCAACTGGACATGCACCACATGCTGGTTTGCGTGAATGACAGATTCGACGGCCATGCCAGATCATTCGCTGTGAAAGATTCGTCCATTCGGCTTGTGGAATAAGTTGCTGAACAACCATTTCAACTTTTACGGGATCTTTTTCACTAGTCCAGCCAAATCTTCTGGCTAATCTTCCAAAATGCGTGTCAACTGTAATGCCAGGTGTATCAAATGCATGGCCCAAAACAACATTTGCAGTCTTTCGACCGACTCCAGGCAAAGTGATTAACTCTTCGAGCGTGTTAGGAACTTTGCCACCAAAATCTTCGAGAAGTTTTATATTAAGTCCCTTAATATGTCGAGCTTTTGCTCGATAAAACCCACTTGAATGAATCATATTTTCAATTTCATGCAGATCAGCTTTTGCATAATCTTTAGGTTTTTTATATTTTCGAAAAAGGGCTGGAGTAATAGTGTTAACTCTCTTATCTGTACATTGCGCACTTAAAACTGTCGCAACTACTAACTCGAGCGGGTTAGTGAAATCTAATTCACAGCGAATATTGGGGTAAGTCTTAGTCAGAATGCGGTAAACCGCTTTAGCCCCTTTTTGAATTTCGCTATCAACCAACATGGATGTAAACTACCCTGCGTGACCCCCGAAGAATCTGTAGTCCGCAAGGCCCCTTTATTTACTGCCCTTGAAGAATCTGCCGCAATCTCACTCCATGCGTCGATGGACTCAGTAAAAATCTCTAAGGGATCGATCTTGTTCGCAGAAGGCGATGAGGGTGACCATCTTTACGTAATAGTTGAGGGCAAGATTAAACTAGGTACATCAAGTGGGGATGGGCGAGAAAACCTACTTTCAATTCTTGGTCCTGGCGAAATGTTTGGGGAACTCAGTCTTTTTGATCCTAATCCCCGCACATCGACTGCAACAGCTGTTACCGATGCCAAACTTTTAAGTCTTGGCCAAACAAAACTGATTCCCTGGTTGGCAGAAAATCCCAAAGTTGCACTTAATCTTTTGGCTAGCCTTGCACAACGCTTACGCCGTACCAACGAAGCTGTTGGCGATTTGGTTTTCTCAGATGTTCCAGGAAGAGTTGCAAAGGCACTAATTGATTTAGGTGAGCGATTTGGAAAACAAACCGATGAAGGCTTGTTGGTAAATCATGATTTAACTCAGGAAGAGTTGGCACAACTAGTCGGCGCTTCTCGAGAAACAGTTAATAAAGCACTTGCTGATTTTGCAGGGCGTAATTGGTTAAAACTAGATGGTCGAGCAGTCTTGATTACTGATTTGGAACGTCTTTCAAAGCGCAGCAAATAAACTTAACCTCGATCGATTCTTTCCCTACTTCAAACTTCTAATCAGTAATCTCAACCGTTAATTCAATTTCAACAGGTGAGTTAAGTGGTAGCTCTGCAATTCCCACTGCACTTCGTGCATGCTTTGCACCATCTCCCCAGACAGATATGAACAGCTCGGATGCTCCATTTACGACGACTGGGTGATTAACAAAACCAGCAACGCCATTTACATATCCAACAACACGCACAATTTTTGTAATTTTGTTTACATCTGCAACTGTCTCTACAGCAGCTAATGCATTGAGTGCACAAATTTGAGCGAGTTCTTTGGCGCGCTCAGGAGTTATCTCTCCATCAACTTTTCCTGTTCCAACCATTTCACCATTGAGTAATGGAAGTTGGCCGGCAGTAAATACTAAATTTCCTGTACGGATCGCAGGAACATAGGCAGCAACTGGCTTTGCGGCAACTGGAAGCTCAAGACCTAGTTCCTTAAGTTTTGACCGAACATCTACTTTATTCACGCGCTAGCTCTTTTCACGTAGTTGTTTTTCATGCAGTTGCCATTCATCCAATGGCTCTCTTCATATATGCAACTAATTGTTCGCCAGTACCAGGTGCAGGAATCACTTGTACAAGTTCCCAGCCATCTGAACCCCATGTATCCAGAATTTGTTTTGTTGCATGTGAAAGAAGTGGAACTGTTGCGTATTCATACTTAATCATTTATTTAAACTCTCTTTAACTAAGGATGAAACGAGTGCTCCATCTGCTTTGCCTGCAATTTTCTGTTTAATGGCGCCCATGACTTTACCCATATCTGCAGGGCCTGCAGCACCGGTCGATGCAATCGCATCGGCAATAATCTTCTTAATCTCATCAGTGCTTAACTGGGCAGGAAGATACTTTGCAATTACTTCTCCCTCGGCCTTTTCTAACGCTGCTTTTTCTGGATGACCAGCGCTTTCAAAAGCCTCCGCTGCTTCCCGACGCTTTTTTGCTTCCCGAGATAGAACAACAATTAACTCTTCGTCGCTCAATGTACGTGCTTCTTTACCAGCTACCTCTTCATTTGTGATTGCAGTAAGAACCATTCGAATTGTGCCAGAGACAATTTCATTGCGTCCGCGAATTGCATCAGTTAGATCTGCACGTAAAGTTTCCTTGATACTCATTTTGTTAACTCTACAGCCAATAGCTCGCCAATTTGGGCAGTATTGAGTGCAGCTCCTTTACGTAAGTTATCGCCACAAAGGAACAAATCAATAGATTTCTCATCATCTAATGATTGGCGCACACGGCCGACCCAAGTTGGATCCGTTCCAACAACATCATTAGGTGTCGGAAACTTCTTGTTTTCTGGATCATCAAGCAAAATCACTCCGGCAGCTTTTTCAAGTATCTTTTGTGCTGCTTTTCGAGTAACAACATTTTTAAATGTTGCATGAACAGCAAGTGAGTGTGTAGTTAAAACCGGTACACGCACACAAGTTGCAGAAACCTTTAGTTTTGGCATTCCCAGAATTTTGCGTGATTCATTACGAACCTTTAGTTCTTCTGATGTATATCCAGCTTCGGATAAAGATCCAGCCCACGGAATAACGTTGAGTGCAAGTGGTGCTGGAAATGGTGAAGAATCGGTGATTACTTTTCTTACATCTGAAGTTGCCTCTCCTGCATTTGTTCCAGCAATTTTCGAGATTTGCTCACGCAGGCCATCTATACCTGGTTGGCCTGCACCCGATGCTGCTTGATATGAGGCCACAACTAGTTCCTTTAATTCAAACTTTTTATGGAGAGCGCCCATCGCAACAATCATTGACATTGTTGTGCAGTTTGGATTTGAAATGATTCCTTTAGGTCTTTTCTTTGCTTCCTTTGGATTAACTTCTGGAACAACTAATGGAACTTTTGGATCCATTCGAAATGCCCCTGAGTTATCTACAACAATTGCACCTCGTGAAACTGCAATGGGAGCCCACTTTGCAGAGATTTCATCTGGCACATCAAACATCGCAACATCTATGCCATCGAAGGCCTCTGGAGAAAGAGCAACAACCGTTAACTCTTCTCCACGGCAAACAAGTTTTTTTCCTGCACTTCGAGCTGATGCAATTAAACGAATCTCGCCCCACACATCTTTTCGCTCGGACAAAATTCCAAGCATGACTGTGCCAACAGCACCTGTTGCACCTACAACTGCTAAAGAAGGCTTCTTTTTGGCTTTACTCATCGTCCTGTACCTCCATAAACAACAGCCTCATTTTGGTCTGCATCAAGTTCAAAGGCTGTGTGTGCTGCTTTTGCTCCTCGTTCTAAATCTGCTTCACGACAAATAATTGAAATTCGGATCTCAGAAGTTGAAATCATTTCGATGTTTATTCCAGCGTCAGAAAGTGCGCCAAAGAAAGTTGCTGTGACGCCAGGGTGTGAGCGCATTCCAGCACCGACGAGCGATAACTTGCCAATTTGATCGTCATATTGAATGGATGAAAAACCAACCTCACCCTTCAGTTTTTGCAAAATAGACGTTGCTTCTGCACCTTCTGCTTTAGGCAAAGTAAATGAGATATCCGTCAGGCCAGTTGCTGCCGCTGAAACATTTTGCACAATCATGTCGATGTTAATGTCAGCATCGGCGATAGCTTGAAAAATGCGCGCTGCCACACCAGTGCGGTCAGGTACACCAACGATTGTAATTTTGGCTTCACTCTTATCGTGAGCGATACCTGAGATGATTGCTTGTTCCATGGCGCCTCCTTCTGGATGATCTTTGACCACCCATGTTCCTTCGTTATTGGAAAAAGATGAACGTACGTGAATTGGTAAATTAAATCGGCGTGCATACTCGACGCAACGCAAGTGCAAAACTTTTGCACCACTTGCTGCCAGCTCAAGCATTTCGTCGTAAGTGACGGTTTTTAACTTCTGTGCACTTGGGACAACACGTGGGTCTGCACTAAAGACTCCATCAACATCCGTGTAAATTTCGCAGACATCTGCATCTAATGCTGCAGCCAGTGCAACGGCAGTTGTATCGCTACCGCCGCGACCTAAAGTTGTTACATCTTTTGTATCCTGTGAAATTCCCTGAAAGCCAGCAACGATCGCAATTGCACCAGTATCTAATGCTTCTTTGATGCGTCCTGGAGTGACATCGATAATGCGAGCGCGACCATGGGTTGAAGTTGTAATTACACCTGCTTGACTCCCGGTAAATGAAAGTGCTTCATGACCCAAGTTATTAATAGCCATCGCAAGTAGCGCCATTGAGATCCGCTCACCTGCTGTTAGCAACATATCCAATTCGCGACCTTGTGGAATTGGAGTGATCTGCTCTGCTAAATCAATAAGCTCATCAGTGGTATCGCCCATAGCTGAGACAACAACTACAACCTGATTGCCATCGCGCTTAGTAGCCACAATTCGATTAGCTACCCGCTTCATGCCCTCAGCATCGGCTACAGATGAGCCTCCGAATTTTTGAACGATCAATCCCATGGATTAATCATGAAGCATGAAATTCGATGAGGCTACCCGATATTCTTAATTTCTCATATGTTGAGACGGCATGACTCTCAAATAGTGAGACTATACGTCTCGGCGGCCCTCAAAGGCTCGTCCGAGAGTAACTTCATCGGCATATTCAAGGTCTCCGCCTACTGGTAGGCCACTTGCTAGACGAGAAACCTTGATGCCCATTGGTTTAATCAAACGAGAAAGATAGGTCGCGGTTGCCTCACCTTCCAGGTTGGGATCGGTCGCCAAAATAACTTCGGTAATTTCAGAATCTGCCAACCGCGTCATTAGCTCGCGAATTCGTAACTGTTCTGGACCAATTCCATCTATCGGTGAGATTGCCCCACCCAATACATGGTACTTACCACGAAACTCGCGGGTTCGTTCTATTGCAATAACATCTTTGCTTTCTTCAACCACACAGATGGATGAGTTTTCACGACGAGGATCACGACAGATTCGACATTCAGATTCTTCTGAAACATTTCCGCAGTGAATACAAAACTTAACGCGCTCTTTAACGGTCCGAATTGAATCGACAAGTGCTGATGCAACTTCAGCATCAGATTGCAAAATGTGAAAAGCAATTCGTTGAGCACTTTTTGGCCCAATTCCAGGTAAACGCCCTAAAGCATCTATGAGATCTTGAATTGCACCTTCATACATTCCGGACATCTATTATTTGCCTTCAATTACTTGTGCGCCGAGTTCTTGCATCAAAAGAGCAGCACCAGTTAATTGATTGGGATCTGTGGGAGCCTCTGAAGTTCTAGTCTCTCTGGCAGCTGGCGTATTTGTATCGATTGATGGATCTACTACAACCGCTATTCTTCTATCTATCCCCACAACATCAATAAATGCATTCCGCAAAATTACATCTGATTCAGATCGTTCAAAACTTTCTTTAGCTCCAGGATTAACAATTCCGATTGTTATTGCATCTTCGTCCACTGATAACACTTGCGCCGAGGCACTTAAAAGTGACCAAGTTAATCTGCGGCGTTTTTTCACATCTTCAATCACATCAGGCCATGCTCTGCGCAAAGCAGCGATATCAAAGTTGCCCGGCACCTTTTCCTTCGGCGCAGCGCTCGGTGCAGTTTCTTTTGCTTTGACGGTTGGCGCCACCGCTGCTACTTTAGTGCTGCTCGCTTCAGATTTAGTTGTGCCTTCTGCTTGAGTCGAATGAGTGGAGGCTGCTTTTTCTTTTGCCTCCACGTTTCGAACTGAAGCAGAAGGCTCAGTTCGTGTTTCTGATGAACGCGCTGAAGATGAAGCAGAATCCGCAACTCGTGTTTCTGATGAACGAGTTGAAGACAGAGGCGCAATATTCTCTGCACGCTCCAAGCGCTCAATTCGAGAGAGCATTCCAGCATCAGAACTATCTCCGATTGGCAGCAAGATACGCCCGCAGATAAGTTCAAGAATTAAGCGTGGCGCAGTTGCCCCTCGCATTTGTGTTAAACCTTCTGCCGCAATATCGGCTGCACGAGAAAGATTTGCTGCACCAATTCGATTGGATTGATTGCGCATTCTCTCCATTTGATCTTCTGGTAAATCACGCAGAATGGAGTTTGCAGTTGAGTCTTTTAGTGCATCTACAATCATTAAGTCTCGTAAACGCTCCAACAAATCACTTGTAAACCGGCGAGGATCATGGCCAGATTCAATAACACGATCAATTGTCTTAAACAAAGTTGCACCGTCTCGAGCTGCAATTGCATCAAGCGCGTCATCTAATAGGGCGCCATCTGTAAAGCCAAGCAGTTGTATAGCAATTTCGTAGCTGACTCCATCTTTTCCTGCACCAGCTAACAGTTGACCCAAAACCGAGAGTGCATCTCTAACTGATCCACCCGATGCTCTAACTACAAGTGGAATAACACCTTTCGCAACCTTTACTCCTTCTGCCTCGCAGATTTTTTCAAGATGAAGAGCCAATATTCCAGGTGGAACTAATCTAAATGGGTAGTGATGAGTTCTGGATCTAATTGTTGCGATCAATTTATCTGG
Organism: Actinomycetota bacterium; assembly: GCA_009704445.1. Taxonomy (GTDB): domain Bacteria; phylum Actinomycetota; class Actinomycetes; order Nanopelagicales; family Nanopelagicaceae; genus Planktophila. The sequence continues at coordinate 627 of WLED01000012.1, read as the reverse complement.
TTCAGTTGTTGCAAAAATAAAAATGACATGCGCAGGAGGCTCTTCAACTACTTTTAATAATGCATTGGCTGCACCTGGTCCAAGTTGGTGGGCCTCATCAATAATGTAAATTTTGTAACGACTGTGTACCGGGGCAAAAAAAGCTTTATCGCGTAGATCGCGGGCGTCATCAACTAAGCCATGGGTTGCAGCATCTAATTCAATAACATCGAGTGATCCCGGACCGTTTGCAACTAAATCTGTACATGATTGGCATTGTCCGCAGGGATTAGGTGTTGGCCCTTTCTCACAGTTGAGCGAGCGCGCCATGATTCGGGCACTAGAAGTTTTTCCGCAACCGCGTGGTCCACTAAATAAATATGCGTGATGAGTGCGTCCAGTTTCTAGTGCATTTGAAAGTGGAACAGTTACATGTTCTTGTCCGATTACATCGGCAAATACAGATGGGCGATATTTACGATACAAAGCTAATGACATCGCCACTCCTTCTCTGCTGTTTGTCTACTGTTCGACGCAATTTATAGGACCCCTCGCACACCCGCCAGAGCGGACCTACCCTTGCTGCATTCCTGCCCTGGGGGAGTTCAGTACGGTAACGCCGTACGAGGGATCTGGCGTAATCATAGT
>WLED01000011.1 GCA_009704445.1 Actinomycetota bacterium | reverse complement strand
TATGTGAGGAGATCAGTCTAGATGATGAGGCAAGAATAAATTGCAACGTGGCGAAATTGGCAACACAGGGCTAATCGGCATAGGGTTCGCGACATGCCTAAGAAGCCTGTTAAGAAAGCTCCGCCAGTTAAAAAAACTGTAAAAAAGGCGGCAACAAAGAAAGCTGCGCCGGCCAAAAAGGCTGTCAAGAAGGCTGTCAAAAAAGTGTCTGCCAGTAAAAAGCCGATAAAGAAGGCAGTACCAGTTAAAAAAACTGCAAAGAAATCCACACCAGCCAAAAAAACTAGCGTTAAAAGCATTCCAGTAAAAAAGGCAGCAGGTAAAGGATTTCCATCAAAAACAACTTTAACTGTTGATGAGAAATCACAAACGGTTTCAGTCTCGACTGTGACGGCAACAGTTGTAGCACCTGTTGTTGAAGAAAGACGCCTGGTAATGCCACCACCACCACGTCCAATCAAAAGCGGCAAGAAAATTGCTCCGCTCAAGCCAATCAAAGGTGCGCCTGTTCCTGTTGTTGCTACAGAAGCCGAAGCACCATGGTCGGCGGCAGAGCTTAAGGCAGTTAGAGCTGAGATTTCCAAAGAGTTAGATCGATTGCGCAAAGAGTTGGCAATAGTTGAGTTAGAGATGGATGAACTCATTCAAGAATCTGGTGAGGGCGCTGGTGATGATCAGGCTGATGCTGGAACAAAAACTTTCGAACGTGAACACGAAATGTCATTAGTGATCAATGCTCGCGACATGGTGCTACAAACTGAACGTGCCTTAGAAAGAATTGATTCCAAAAACTATGGAAATTGTGAAGAGTGTGGTTCACCCATTGGCAAAGCCCGCCTGCAGGTGTTTCCACGCGCCACGTTGTGCATGCTGTGTAAGCAGAAGGAAGAGCGGCGCTAACTGTGCAACATTGGCGCACACTTTATGGTGTTGCCTGGTTTGTTTGGGTTTTGGATCTAGCAACCAAGTTATGGGCCGTAAGTACCCTTTCTGATCGATCCAACATCAAAGTAATCGGCGATTTTTTTCAACTCACACTTGTGCGAAATTCGGGTGCGGCTTTTTCTATTGCAGAAGGTGCAACAATTTTCTTAACTCTCTTTGGATTCTTAGTTATGGGAGTAATTTTCTATTATTCAACCAAGATAACTTCAAAAGGTTGGTCGGTTGTACTGGGCTTGGCAATGGGTGGAATTTTAGGCAACTTAGTTGATCGAGTTTTTCGTGAGCCTGGTGCTTTAAGAGGCCATGTAATCGATTGGCTTCAGATCCCCAATTGGCCAGTTTTTAACATTGCTGATTCGGCAATAGTTTCTGCAGCAGTTCTATCAATGATACTTTCACTGCGAAATATCCCACCGATTACCAGAGTAAAGTCAGATTCATGAGCCAAAGAGAGCTGCGAACACTTTCAGTCCCTGAAGGAGTAGCAGGAGAGCGAATTGATAGCGCACTAACTCGCGTTCTTGGGCTTTCTCGAACTTCCGTGGTCAAGCTGCTCGAAGATGGTGACATCACAACAAACGGCAAAGTAATGCCTAAGTCAGAACGCGTTTTAGCCGGTCAAGTCATAGAAGTTTTAATGCCTGCACCTATTAATAGTGATCCCATTCCTCTCACGCCTCTAGAAGGATTGAGCATTATTTACGATGACGAAGACCTTGTAGTTATCGATAAGCCTGTGGGATGTGCTGCTCATCCAAGTCCTGGGTGGACAGGTCCGACTGTTGTCGGAGCATTAATGGCAGCTGGATACTCTGTTTCAACATCAGGTCCAGCTGAAAGACAGGGAATCGTGCATCGTTTAGATGTTGGCACTAGTGGCTTGATGATTGTTGCAAAGAGTGATCAGGCATTCCATACGCTGAAAGATGCATTTAGAAATAGAACAGTCTCCAAGATTTATCATGCACTTGTGCAGGGACACATGGATCCTTCAACAGGAACAATTGATGCACCGATTGATCGTCATCCAAAAGAAGATCACCGCTTTGCTGTCGTTGCAACAGGAAAAGAATCGATAACCCACTATGAAGTAATGGAGTTTTATCGAGCAGTTTCAATGGCAAAAATTGAATTAGAAACTGGGCGAACTCATCAAATTAGAGTCCACTTCTCTGCCCTTCATCATCCGCTAGTGGGCGATACGACATACGGTGCTGATCCGGTGTTGGGCAAAAGTCTGGGTATGTCTAGACCGTGGTTACATGCCGCCGAGCTTTCTTTTTCCCATCCAGTTACGCAGGCCAAACTCAACTTTAAGGCCCCGTATCCCTCCGATCTCACAGGCTCACTGGCGTTGCTTTCCGACGCTGTTCTGCCATAGCCACTAATCTCGCCAATCATGTCCATTCAGAACAAAGACAATTTCGTACATCTGCATGTACATACCGAGTACTCAATGCTCGATGGTGCGGCGCGCATTAGCGAGTTGATGGCAGAAGTTAAATCTCAATCAATGCCAGCTATTGCAATGACAGATCACGGCAATGTTTTTGGTGCATTTGAGTTTTATAAAGCCGCTAAGAAAGCTGATGTAAAACCAATTATCGGAATTGAAGCCTATGTTGCTCCAGAATCACGTTTTGATAAGAAACGTGTCCAGTGGGCAAGTGGTGGCGAGGATGATGTGTCCGGCGGTGGTGCTTATACGCACATGACTATTTTGGCTGAAAACAATGAAGGTCTTGGAAACTTATTTCGCCTGTCATCACTTGCATCGCTCGAAGGTTATTACTACAAACCACGCATGGATCGCGAACTTTTAGCCAAACATTCTCGAGGTTTGATTGCAACAACTGGATGTCCAGGCGGTGAGATTCAAACCAGGCTTCGAATGGGTGCTTACAAGGAAGCGATAAAGGCCGCCAGTGATTATCGCGATATTTTTGGGAAAGAGAATTACTTTTTGGAAGTAATGGATCATGGGATCGAGATTGAATCGCGCGTTAAAAATGATCTACTTCGATTAGGTAAAGAGTTAGGCATTCCTTTTCTTGCAACTAACGACCTTCATTACACGTTGCAAGCAGATGCATCGGCACACGAGGCGCTACTTTGTGTTCAGTCAGGTTCAACATTGGCTGACCCAAAGCGTTTCAAGTTTGATAATGACTCGTTCTATGTAAAGACTCCAGCCCAGATGAGAGAGCTGTTTAAGGATCTTCCAGAAAGTTGCGATAACACATTACTTATTGCCGAAAGATGTAATGTCACATTGCGAGAGGGAGAGAATCTACTTCCGCAGTTCGAAGTTCCTACTGGTGAGACAGAAGATACCTGGCTCAAAAAACAAGCACAGCTCGGATTAAAGGAGCGAATGGGTCCAAGGATCACGCCGGCCCACGAGGCTCGACTTACATATGAACTTGGCGTGATGGAAAAAATGGGATTCCCTGGTTATTTCTTGGTAGTTGCAGATTTGGTGGCACATGCAAAGAAAGTTGGAATCCGAGTTGGTCCGGGTAGAGGATCTGCAGCAGGTTCATTAGTTGCGTATTCACTTGGAATTACAGGGTTAGATCCAATCGAACATGGCTTACTTTTTGAGCGCTTCTTGAACCCAGAACGTATCTCGATGCCAGATATTGACTTGGACTTCGATGAACGTCGAAGAAGCGAAATGATTCGTTATGCAACTAATAAATATGGAGAAGATCGCGTTGCTCAGATAATCACGTATGGAACCATTAAGTCTAAGCAGGCGATTAAAGACTCAACTCGCGTATTGGGCTATCCATATGTAATTGGTGAGAAGTTAACAAAAGCGTTGCCACCATCTGTAATGGGTAAAGACATTTCTTTATCTGGAGTCTTTGATCCCAAAGATGAACGTTATGCAGAGGCGGGAGAGTTTCGCTCACTTTATGAATCCGACTCTGACTCTAAGCGAGTTGTAGACACCGCTCGTGGTCTTGAAGGATTAAAGCGTCAGTGGGGAGTGCACGCAGCTGGAGTAATTCTCTCGCGTGAGCCTTTGCTTGATGTAATTCCAATTCATCGACGCGAAGCAGATGGAGCAATAATTACCCAGTTTGATATGGGCGCTTGCGAAGCTACAGGGTTACTCAAGATGGACTTTTTGGGTCTTAGAAACCTATCGGTTCTAGATGATTGCCTTTTAAACATAAAAGCTAACCAAGGTATCGATGTTGTGCTTGAAGATCTGACGTTAGATGATCCAAAAACTTATCAACTGCTTAGCCGTGGAGAGACATTGGGTGTTTTCCAACTCGATGGTGGGCCCATGCGCGCACTTTTAAAGAGCTTGTCACCAGATTCATTCCAGGATATCTCAGCAGTAATTGCGCTCTATCGACCTGGTCCCATGGGGGAAAACTCTCACAATTTATACGCTGATCGAAAGAATAATCGCAAACCAGTCGAGCCAATCCATAACGAACTCTCTGATTCCTTACAAGAGATTCTTGGTGATACGTACGGATTAATTGTTTACCAGGAACAGGTAATGGCTATTGCACAAAAAGTTGCAGGATTCTCTTTGGGAAGAGCGGATCTTTTACGAAAAGCTATGGGTAAAAAGAATAAAGAGATTCTAGATAAAGAGTATGTTCCCTTTGAAGCAGGTATGAAGGCAAACGGATTCTCAACTGCAGCAATTAAGCGCCTTTGGGATACTTTGATTCCATTTTCTGATTACGCTTTCAACCGAGCTCACTCAGCAGGGTATGGAGTTGTTTCCTATTGGACAGCCTATTTAAAGGCCAACTTTCCAACTGAGTACATGGCGGCGCTGTTAACTTCTGTTAAGGATGATAAAGATAAATCTGCTCTGTATCTTTCCGAGTGCCGTCGAATGGGGATCAAAGTTCTGCCTCCAGATGTCAATGAATCAGATGCTGAGTACACGCCGCGTGGTGTGGATATTCGTTTCGGTTTAGCAGCAATTAGAAATGTCGGTGAAGGTGTTGTCGCCTCCATAAAGGCTGCGCGGGAAGCAAAAGGAAAGTTCGCTTCTTTTGGTGACTTCCTAGCTAAAGTCGATGCTCAGGTTTGCAACAAGAAAACAATCGAGTCTTTAATCAAAGCTGGCGCATTTGGTTCCCTTGGTTCAACGAGAAAGGGACTCATTGCAGTTCACTTAGAGGCAATTGATTCGGTTATTGAATCAAAGAGAGCCGAAGCAATCGGACAGTTTGATCTTTTTGGGGGAGAAGAAATAACTGCGGTTTCGGGATTAGACATACAGATTCCTGAGGGTGAGTGGGAGAAATCTATTCTTCTTTCTTATGAAAGAGAGATGTTAGGGCTTTATGTTTCTGACCACCCATTACTTGGAGTGGAGCATGTTTTACGTGCCAATACAGATCTGACAATTAGTGAGTTAGTAGATGAGGGCGCACAGCATGAATCTATTGTCACTATAGGTGGTCTGATCACAAGTGTTGTTAGAAAAGTTTCACGCCAGGGAGCATCCTGGGCAGTTGTTACAGTAGAAGATCTAGAGGGATCGATAGAAGTTTTGTTCTTTGCAAACACCTACAATCAATATTCGATAACGCTAACCGAAGATCGAATCGTCACAATTCGAGGTCGCGTAGATAGACGAGAAGATGCACTCAGATTTACTGCACTTGAAATGTCCATCCCAGATATCAAGTCAGCACCAGTTGGTCCGCTTGTGATTAGCCTTCCCATGGCTCAGTGCACACCACCAGTTGTAGAGCGAATTAAAGAGATACTGAGGTCGCACCCAGGAAAACGAGAAGTACATCTTCAGTTAAGAGACAATGGTGGCAGTACCGTGATGAAGGTTGATGCGTTAATCACTTCTTCACCTAGCTTAAGCGCAGATTTGAAATCAATTTTGGGACCCAACTGCTTGGTTTAGAAACCATCGGCAAGAATTAAGGTCCAACCGATACGATTGCGGCATGATTCGCACCGTTGACCTACGCGGAAAAGCGCTATCAAAAGCAGGGTACGCCTCCTATCTTCCGCGCGCTGATTTTAATATCGATCAAGCCATGGATCTCATTCACCCAATTTTACTCAGAGTTAAAAACGGAACACAGGAAGATTTGATTCAACTTGCACAAGAATTTGATGGGGTAAAGCCAGCAGCAATAAAGGTGCCCCAATCAGATCTAGATTTAGCTTTGCAAAACCTAGATCCCAAAGTACGGCAAGCGTTAGAGGCATCGATTTCTCGAATCAAAAAAGTGCACAATGATCAAGTTCGAAGTGATAAAACTACGACGTTGGTAGACGGTGCTGCTGTGACAGAAAAATGGATACCGGTAGATCGTGTGGGGCTATATGTTCCTGGAGGACGCGCTGTGTATCCAAGTAGCGTGATGATGAATGTCATTCCAGCTCAGATCGCAAAAGTTGCATCTATAGCTGTAGCTTCTCCGCCTCAAAAAGATTTTGGAGGTTTACCTCATCCAACAATTCTAGCAACCTGTGCACTTTTGGGAATTTCAGAAGTGTATGCAGTCGGTGGAGCCCAAGCGATTGCTCTATTTGCTTATGGGATGGATGGAGTGTGTGAAAAAGTTGATCTTGTAACAGGTCCTGGAAACATCTATGTTGCTGCAGCAAAGAGAGCGTTGCGGGGAGTGATCGGAATAGATTCAGAAGCAGGACCAACTGAAATTGCAATATTGGCTGATTCGACTGCATTGCCAAGTGATGTCGCTGTCGATTTAATCAGCCAGGCTGAACACGATGTGATCGCCGCAGCAATTTTGGTCACTGACTCAGTTGAGCTAGCAGAAAAAACTGTAGATGAACTAAAGATTAGAGTCTCTGAAACGAAGCACTCAGATCGAATTAGGCAGGCTCTTTCTGGGGTGCAATCGGCGATAGTTTTGGTTGATAACTTGGATCAGGGAGTTGATGTTGTTAATGCGTATGCTGCTGAACACCTAGAGATTCAATGTAAAGATGCTCGTCTGGTATCTACCAAGATAAGAAATGCAGGTGCAGTCTTTATCGGGCGCTTCACACCGGTGTCATTAGGTGATTACTCAGCTGGATCAAATCACGTGCTTCCAACTGGAGGGTGCGCATGTCACTCAAGCGGTTTATCGGTACAAAGTTTCTTGCGCGGCTTGCACTTTGTTGAGTATTCACAAAAAGCATTTACCGAAATAGCCGAAACTGTAGTGACTCTTGCGAATGCAGAAGATTTACCTGCTCATGGCGAAGCTATTCTTGCTCGAATCGAGGATCTGTCATGAATTGGCCGTCCTGGTTACCCATTCGCCAAGATCTGCGATCACTTTCACCGTATGGTGCGCCGCAAGTACCCGCTCAAGCATTTCTCAATACAAATGAAAATCCCTATTCACCTTCTGCAAAATTGCAGATTGCAATAACGACAGCAGTTTCTGAGATATCGTCGCAACTCAATAGATATCCGGATCGAGATGCCGAGCGCTTACGTAGCAAATTAGCGGCTTACATAAATGATTCAAACTCAACACGTTTTACTCACAATAATCTTTGGGTTGCAAACGGAAGTAATGAAGTTATTCAGTCGATTTTCCTAGCTTTTGGACATGGTAAAGCTCTAGGTTTTAGTCCTTCATATTCCATGCATTCACTGATTGCAAGAGTGAGCAACACGGTATGGATTGATGGGAATCGTAATTCAGACTTCTCACTCAATGTTGCTGAAGCAATTAGTCAGATAGAAATCAACAAGCCCACGCTGACATTTATCACGACTCCCAATAATCCAACTGGTGGAGCAGTAGCGATAGTCGATATTGCAAAGATTGCTGATGCAGTAAAAGCTGTGAGCGGTCTATTGATTATCGATGAAGCTTATGCAGAGTTTTCTGAGCAAACCTCTGCAGTTACTTTGATTCCAGATTGTCCACATGTAGTAGTAATTCGAACTATGAGTAAAGCATTTGCATTTGCAGGGGCGAGAGTTGGATATTTAGTAGCAGATCATAAAGTCATTGATGCAATGCTCATAGTTCGACTCCCATATCATTTAAGTTCAATTACGCAGGCTGTTGCAGAAGTTGCCCTAGACTTTAAGGAAGAGTTGTTAGCTGGCGTAGATGCAATCATTGAATCAAGAAACAAGATGATTACGGCTCTTACTGGCCTTGGTCTAACAACTATAGATAGTGATGCTAACTTCATATTGTTTGCAGGCTTTGCCCAAGATGCGACGCAGTTATGGTCAGATTTACTCAAAAAGGGTGTTCTGATACGAGATGTGGGAGTATCTGGGTATCTGCGAGTAACAATTGGCAATGAGGCAGAGAATGATTTATTCATATCTGCTCTCAAGGAACTGATCTAAAGGAGAAATCGATGAGAAAAGCACGCGTTGAGAGAAAAACCAAAGAGTCACACGTTATCGTCGAACTCAATCTAGATGGTCAAGGTGTGATCGATGTTGCTACAGGCGTACCGTTTTTCGATCACATGATGTCTCAATTAGGGAAGCACTCTGGTTTTGATTTAATGATCAAGACCACTGGTGATGTTGAAGTGGATTCACATCACAGTGTTGAAGATACTTCACTTGCCTTCGGTCAAGCCTTACGCGAAGCACTTGGGGAGAAAATTGGAATTCGCCGTTTTGGAGACTCAATGGTGCCTCTTGATGAAGTTTTGGTGCAAGCTGCCGTGGATCTTTCAGGACGACCATATCTTGTGCACCGTCAACCAGAAATCGTTGAGTTGATCGGTACATTTGATACAACTCTTGGCAAGCACATCTGGGAATCAATTGTTGCTGAGGCGCGAATTGCGCTGCACATTCGAGTTCTCGAAGGTCGAAATGCCCACCATGTTTTTGAAGCTCAGTTCAAGGCAGTGGCAAGAGCCCTGCGAGATGCAGTTTCACTAGATGGCAGAGTGGCAGGAATTCCTTCAACTAAGGGCTCTCTTTGATCGCAATTCTTGATTACGGATCAGGTAATTTGCGATCGGCCGAACGTGCCTTTGCTATTACAGGTCAAGAAGTCGTTCTCACATCTGATCCCGCTATTGCACTTGAAGCCGACGGTTTAGTAGTTCCTGGAGTTGGCGCTTTTTCTTCATGCATGAATGGAATTAATGCGATCAACGGTGGATCAATTGTGCAAGAGCGTGTGGCAAAAGAGCGTCCTGTTTTAGGAATTTGTATTGGAATGCAGATTTTGTTTACGCATGGAACAGAAGGAACAGAAGGAATAGAAGGAACAGAAGGAAAACTTGGATCAGAAAATAGTAAAGCCAAGCCTCACGTGGGTATAGGTCTATTCGAGGGTGTCGTTGATCGACTTAATGCACCAATACTTCCTCACATGGGTTGGAACACAGTTGAAGCGGATCCAAAATCACTCCTGCTTAAAGGCATAGAAAACCAGTCTTTTTATTTCGTACATTCATATGCTGCTAAACAACCGGCTGGCAAGGTGCAAAGTTGGAGCTTTCATGGGGAGAGATTTCTTTCTGTAGTTGAAGATGAATATGTAAGTGCTACACAGTTCCATCCAGAAAAATCTGGAACTGCAGGACTTGCTTTGATAAAGAATTGGGTGGGTTCGTTATGAACAGCTTTTATCTTCTTCCTGCTGTTGACGTAAAGGATGGTCGTGCGGTGCGCCTTGTTCAGGGCGAAATCACTCAAGAGAGTATCTACGGAGCGCCATTGGAAGTTGCTCTAGATTTTCAATCTGCTGGTGCAACATGGCTACATTTAGTTGATTTAGATGCAGCATTTGGTCGTGGCGAAAACTCAGATTTGTTGGCCGAAGTTGTGGGTAGGTTAGACATAAATGTTGAGCTTTCTGGCGGAATCAGAGATGAAGCATCCCTCACCAGAGCTTTAGCAACTGGATGCAGGAGAGTAAATCTCGGGACGGCTGCACTCGAAAATCCAGAGTGGACTGCTCGCGTAATTCAAGAACATGGAGATCGAATTGCTGTTGGGTTAGATGTTCGAGGTCATACTCTTGCCGCAAGAGGGTGGACTCAAGAAGGCGGAGACTTATTCGAAACTATTGCACGATTAGAGCGCGATGGATGTAGCAGATATGTTGTAACCGATGTCGCAAAAGATGGAACATTGATGGGTCCTAATTTAGAATTGTTAAAATCAGTATGTGCGGTGACAAATAAACCTGTGATTGCAAGTGGTGGAATAGCAACACTTGAGGATATTTCCGCATTAGCCCAGCTTCAAAGCATTGGAGTCGAAGGTGCAATCGTAGGAAAGGCCTTATATGCCGGAGCCTTTACTTTAGAACAAGCATTACAAACTATTAGTTCAGCAAATTAATAAGGATTTGTACCAAATCACGTGAACAGATTGAAAGGGGAGTAAGGGGTTATGGGACTTTCTGTTCGAATTATTCCTTGCTTAGATGTTACTGACGGGCGCGTTGTTAAGGGTATCAATTTCACAAATCTTGTCGATGCAGGTGATCCTGTCGAAATGGCCTCACTTTATGACCGTGAAGGTGCCGATGAATTAACGTTTCTAGATATTTCAGCATCCTCATCTAACCGTGAAACGACTTTGGATATCGTTCGCAAGACAGCTGAACAGGTTTTCATTCCATTAACCGTTGGAGGAGGAATTCGCTCTGTAAGCGATGTAGATAAGTTACTTCGAGCAGGTGCGGACAAAGTTTCAATTAATACATCAGCAATTGCCAGACCAGAACTCATTGCGGAGATAGCAGATCGTTTTGGTTCACAAGTCTTGGTGATTTCAGTCGATGCTAGACGCGCGCGCACTGAATCAGGATTTGAAGTGACAACACATGGTGGAAGAGAAAGCTCTGGTCTAGATGCATTGAGATGGGTTGAGAAAGCGTGTCAGCTTGGAGCTGGAGAGATTTTGTTGAACTCCATGGATGCAGATGGAACAAGAGCTGGATATGACATCGGGATGATTACAGCGGTAAGACAAGTCACTAAGGTCCCGCTTATTGCTAGCGGGGGAGCCGGAACACTCTCTGATTTTGCGGCTGCATTAGATGCTGGAGCCAATGCATTGCTTGCCGCAAGCGTCTTTCATTTTGGAACTCATCGAATTGGAGATGTTAAGGCCTATTTGGATAAGCACAATTATCCAGTGCGCAACGTTGTAGTCACATAGGGCAGAATTAACCTATGAGCACTCTAGATCCAGCCATCCTAGCCATGCTCAAAGACCCCAATTCACTTATTCCAACGATTGTTCAAGATGAGGCAACGTCGGAAATCTTGATGTTGGCCTATTCAAATAAAGAATCGTTAGCGCTAACTCTCGAAAGTAAAAACGCCACATATTGGAGCAGAAGTAGAAACGAATTGTGGATTAAGGGAGCAACATCCGGTCATGTCCAGGTCGTACATTCAATATCACTCGATTGTGATGGCGATGCAATTTTGTTTCGAGTTCACCAAACCGGAGTTGCCTGCCACACCGGTGAATCAACCTGTTTTCATAAGCCTTTGGAATTTAAGTTTCCATGAACCTAGAAGAGTTTCGGAATTATGCAACTGAGTTTAACGTAATTCCCGTTTCGCGTCGTTTACTTGCTGACGGCAATACTCCGGTTGGAATTTATCAAAAACTTGCCAAGAATAAAGAGAATACATTTTTGCTGGAGTCTGCCGAACATGATGGTACATGGGCTCGATATTCATTTATCGGAGTAAGAAGCGAAGCAACATTAAGCGAAAAAAATGGAGTTGCATATTGGCAGGGAGTAGCACCTGCGGGTGCACCACAAGGGATTGATCCTTTAGAGGCATTGAAAATCTGCGCCTCACATTTGCGATCACCTCAAATTTCAGGCTTACCTCCTTTGACAAGTGGTCTTGTTGGCTTCATGGGCTATGACGTTGTCCGCCGTTTGGAGAAAATACCAAACTTAACTTCAAAAGATATAGATCTACCAGAGCTCTCATTTATGCTAACAAGTGATCTTGCAGTTTTTGATCACAGCAACGCAACAATTACCCTGATTGCCAATGCGATTAACTGGGATGGAAGTGATGATCGAGTAGATCAAGCTTATGCATCATGTCAGTCCAGACTTGATCAAATGGAGTCTGATTTGAAAGCTCCACTTTCCTCTCAGGCACAACGCTTACCTGAATTTACAAGTCCCGAATATGAAGTGAATGTCACGGCAGAAGAATTTAAATCTAGTGTTGTAAAGATTAAAGAGGAGATTCTTTCAGGTGAGGCATTTCAAGTAGTACTTTCTCAACGTTTTTCTATGCCAAGTACTGCAGATGCGATAGACGTATATCGTATGTTGCGTTTGAATAATCCATCGCCCTACATGTATCTCCTTAGGTTCAATGGAGGCATTGAGATAGTTGGATCTAGTCCAGAGGCACTTGTTAAAGTAAATCAAAAAGATGTAATGATTCATCCAATCGCAGGAACGCGTAGACGATCAGCTGATCCTCGAGAAGACGAAGCATTAGCCCGGGAACTCTTGGCTGATCCAAAAGAGCGCGCCGAACATTTGATGTTGGTAGATCTTGGACGCAATGACTTAGGAAGAGTGTGCGCCCCTGGCACTGTCGAAGTTGCAGATTTCATGCAAATTGAACGCTACTCACATGTAATGCACATTGTTTCAACTGTTACCGGAAAACTAAAAGAAGATGCCACACCTGCCGATGCACTTTTTTCGGTGTTTCCTGCTGGCACACTTTCTGGAGCGCCAAAACCAAGAGCCATGGAGATTATTGAAGAACAGGAAAGTACTCGACGTGGAATATATGGTGGGATAGTTGGATACATAGATTTCACCGGAAATTTAGATACAGCAATTGCTATCCGAACCGCATTACTTCTTGATGGAACAGCATATGTTCAGGCAGGGGCTGGAATAGTTGCCGATTCTGATCCAGAGAGTGAAAATCAAGAGTGTCACAATAAAGCAGCAGCAGTACTCAGCGCGATACATGCAGCCAACAGATTAGGTGATAGTCAATGAGCGATTTGCTTCCACTGATTATTTCGATTTTTGTTGTAATCGCATTAGTCCTATTGCTGAGTTCGAAGTTAAAGCTTTCAAATAGATATGAAAGAAAGCCTCGAATACTTAATTCTTGGAGCGCTCAGGATCATGGAATCGACCCAACAGATGATGAGAAAAAATGAGTGCTCTAGATTCAATTATCGCTGGTGTGCGCGAAGATTTAGAGCAGCGGCGAATTCCCATGGGGCAACTTCTAGAACAGTTAGAGTTGGCACCACCTGTACGCACATGTTTACCTGATTTGCTCTCTGAAGAGATCTCAATAATCTCAGAGATTAAACGTGCTTCCCCTAGTAAAGGTTCTCTTGCAGAAATAGTTGATCCTGCGGGCTTGGCTGCTGAGTATGAAAAAGCTGGTGCATCAGTTATCAGTGTTTTAACGGAGCGCCGACGTTTTGGTGGCTCTTTAGCTGATTTGGATAGTGTCAGAAAGTCGGTTGATATTCCAGTTTTGCGCAAAGATTTCATGGTTAGCGAATATCAATTCTATGAAGCACGGGCACATGGCGCCGATGTTGTACTTCTTATTGTTGCCGCCCTAGGACAGAATCAATTAGATGATTATTTTCAGTTAACAAAAGAACTTGGGATGGATGCTTTAATCGAAGTTCACACAGATGATGAGCTTGAAAGAGCGTTGGAAATATCTCCTCAGATTATTGGGGTCAATTCTCGGAATCTAAAAACACTAGAGGTAGACACTCAAGCATTTTCTCAATTGATACCAAAGATTCCAACTGGAATTGCTCGCGTTGCAGAGTCTGGAATTTCCAAACGGGAAGACGTGGTCTTTGCTCAGGAGTGTGGAGCGACTGCAATTCTTGTAGGAGAGGCTTTAGTGCGTGCGTCGTCCCCATCAGTTGCGATCAATCAATTGCTGGGTAGGCTTTAGCAGTGGAGACTTTTGATGCTTTAGGTCACTTTGGGCAATATGGTGGTCGATTCGTTCCGGAAGCACTTATTGGAGCTCTTGAAGAGTTAGAAGCAGTTCATAATCAAACGCAAAAAGATCCAGAGTTTATTGCTGAGTTAGCAGAGTTACATCGCACCTATACGGGTCGTCCAAGCATCATTACTGAAGCTAAGCGATTTTCAGAGCATGCAGGTGGTGCGCGCATATTCTTAAAGCGCGAAGACCTTAACCACACTGGAAGTCATAAAATAAACAACGTTCTCGGTCAAGCACTTCTGACTAAACGCATGGGCAAAAAGCGAATAATTGCAGAGACTGGTGCTGGACAACATGGCGTGGCTGCCGCAACAGCAGCAGCGCTCATGGGGTTGGAATGTGTTGTTTATATGGGTGAAGAGGATACCCGTAGACAATCTCTCAACGTTGCTCGTATGAAATTGCTGGGGGCAGAAGTTGTTGCTGTTACTTCTGGCTCAAAAACTTTGAAAGATGCAATTAACGAAGCAATGCGCGATTGGGTTACAAATGTTCATAACACGCATTACATGCTTGGAACTGTGGCCGGCCCACATCCATTTCCGACAATGGTGCGTGACTTTCATAAGGTAATCGGTGAAGAGTCACGTGCGCAGATGCTGGAGTTAACAGGCCGTCTTCCAGATGCAGTGCTTGCATGCATTGGTGGAGGTTCAAATGCAATCGGAATTTTCAATGCATTTATTCCAGACACTGATGTCAGGTTGATTGGTTTAGAAGCAGGTGGTGATGGAGTAGAGACTGGCCGCCACGCAGCCACAATCAATGGTGGTACACCTGGAGTTTTGCACGGAACTCGCTCTTATGTTCTTCAAGATAAAAATGGACAGACAGTAGAGTCTCATTCAATCTCCGCTGGTCTTGACTATCCAGGTGTTGGTCCAGAGCACGCCTACTTACATGATCTTGGTCGCGCCGAATATCGAGCAATCAATGATGACGCAGCAATGAATGCGTTTGCTTTGATGAGCAGAACTGAAGGAATTATTCCGGCAATTGAAACAGCCCATGCATTAGCTGGTGCGTTGATTATTGGTAATGAACTTGGACCAAAAGCCAATTTGCTCATTAATCTTTCAGGCCGCGGAGACAAAGATGTTCAAACAGCGGCTCAATATTTTGGAATTCCTTTGTAATGACAGCTTTAGATTCCGTTCTAGCACAATGCCGTAGTGAAAATAGAGCTGCTTTAATTGCCTACATTCCTGCAGGCTTTCCCTCCAAACAGGGATGCCACAAAGTAATTCAAGTTTTGGCAGATGCAGGCGTTGATGCAATAGAAATTGGATTTCCATATAGCGACCCAGTGATGGATGGACCAGTTATTCAAGAGGCTGCGGATATTTCACTTCGAGGTGGAACACAAGCATCAGATGTCTTCGAAGCGTTGAAAACGGCATCAGGTACCGGAATTGCATCCGTTGTTATGACGTATTGGAATCCAATCGAAAAGTACGGTGTTGAAAAATTTGCAGCTTCAATTGCAGATAATGGTGGATCCGGAGTAATCACTCCAGATTTAACTATCGAAGAATCTGCTGAATGGTTGAAGTCTGCGCAGTCTCATTCGATTAATCCGATTTATGTAGTCGCACCCAGCACAAAGGATCCACGATTGGCACGAGTAACTTCAGTGACCGGGGGATTTGTTTATGCTGCAAGCTCAATGGGTGTTACCGGTACACGAGAAACTGTTTCAATAGATGCTAAAGATTTAGTTTCAAGAATTAAAAAAGTAAGTGATCTACCTGTGTGCGTCGGTCTAGGAGTTTCGACTCGTGATCAAGCACGGTCTTTGGCGGAATACGCTGATGGTGTGATCGTGGGTTCTGCCTTTATAAAACTTCTCCTCAATGCCAAGGATGAACAATCTGGATTGGATGCTGTTTCACATCTTGCCAAGGAATTGGCCAAAGGCGTCAGAGAAGGACGGTAGGTTACTATTACTGCCATGTCAGAGCAGTTAGTCGTAACAGCGCGACGTGTGCGCAACGCATACTTAACGATGTTGATCTCAGCATCACTGAGTCTTTTTGCGGCAATGGTCCTTTCCATCGATGCTTTTAAATTAGCTAAAGATGAAAATGTTGATCTCTCATGCAGCATCAACGCTGTAGTCTCATGTGGAAAAGTCGCACTCTCGTGGCAATCAACAGTTTTTGGTTTCCCTAACTCTTTCATTGGATTGATGTTTGAGTCAGCGGTAATTACGATTGCCATCGCCGGACTGATGCAGGTTCGCTTTCCAAACTCGTTGATTAGAATAGCTTTCTTTATTTACTCCGCTGCATTAATTTTTGCTTTGTGGTTGTTTTCTCAATCATTCTTTGTGATCAAAGCATTTTGTCCATGGTGCATGCTGGTCACTGTCTCAACCATATCGGTCTTCATGAGCATGCTTAGAATAAATATCTATCAAAACGCCTTTAATTGGTCAGAGGTAATTCATCAGAAGATTCTCAGATTAATTCTTCTGGGTCGTGACTATGCAGCTATGACCATAGTTTATGCAGTCATTGCTTCGGCCATTATTTGGAAGTACGGGACGTACTTCTTGCCAGAATTTCTATACAACTAGTCCCGTTTATCGTGAGGCAGCAGGAAAACCTTAAGCAGAAGGAATCCCGATACAAACTCTTGCCACTCTGAACCTTGGCCACTTTGGCCTCATAACTTCTTCTAAGTAATAGGTGATTTGGATTTGGCTCCAGGGTGTAATTATCTATACTTAAGCCCTGGCTATATTTCGGTCGTGATTTTTCAAGTGAATTGACAGGGGATTATTCATGGCACAGCAAAAAGGTAAAAACGGTGACAATGCAAATCGTTGGATAGTCCTTGCGATGGTTGTGCTCGTAATTGGAACTGGTGTTGCATTTTCAATTATGGGACAAAACAATAAAGAGAATGCACCATTAGCAGGCCTTGATGGAATTTCATTGCAACCCGCACTTGTCTCAACCATCGATGCAGACAACGGCTCTGCGATAACTTTTAATCCTGGACTTCCAACACAGGTTGATGTGTGGGAAGACCCACAGTGCCCATCATGCAAACGTTTTGAAAATGCCATGGGCGATTATTTAAACTCTTTGGTTCGTGATCAGAAGGCAACGGTTCGATTCCATGTCCTTTCTTTCTTGGGACCTGAATCGGTTCGATCTGCCAATGCGGCCTTCTGCGCAGCAGATGAAAACCAATTTTTAAGTTTCCATGATGCTCTCTACACCGTTGAATCTCCAGGGGAGGGCTCTGGTTTCTTTAGCAGTGAGACTCTTATCAAAATCGGAGAGAAGATCGGAATCAACTCACCAAAATTTAAAGAGTGCGTGACCAAGGGATCAAAGTCGGATCTTGTTAAGGCCCACTATGACTCAATGGGTAAATTTGGCGTTAAGGGAACTCCGACGGTATTTATAAATGGAAAAGTTTGGACACCTACGACTGGTGACTTCAATGTGGCGGAGTTCCGTTCAGCTGTAGAGGCTGGATAACGTTTGAACGTTGCTTTTCCGACACCGACGGTATCGGCCTTAGAGATTGGACCTTTCACGGTTCATTTCTATGCTTTGTGCATTATTACCGGCATTGCTATTGCAATTTGGTTGGGAGATAGACGTTTCAAAGCAAAAACTTCCAACGGTGAATCAATTGTTGCCGAAGTAGCAATTACTGCAGTTCCAGCAGGAATCATCGGCGGTCGTATCTATCACGTGATTTCTTCACCTGCTGCATATTTTGGATCCAATGGCCAACCAATTGATGCACTGAAAATTTGGGAGGGTGGATTAGGAATTTGGGGTGCCATATCTATCGGATTGCTTGGAGCTTTTTTGCGGTATCGAATGCTTCAAAAGAAATTAGATCTTCCTTCTTTTTCAGTTTTTGTAGACAGTCTCGCACCTGGAATTTTGTTTGCACAGGCAATTGGTCGTTTTGGAAACTGGTTTAACGGAGAACTGTTTGGTCGCCCGCTAGATACGTGGTGGTCACTACAGGTTCCACTTGAATATCGACCTGTTGGCTATAAGCAATTTGAAAGTTTCCACCCAACATTTTTGTATGAGGCTATATGGTGTTCACTTATAGCCGTTGGATTGATTTACTTTGGTAAACGCCTAGAGCCTGGACAAACTTTTGCGGCTTATGTTTTTGCGTATTGTTTCGGACGCTTGTTTATAGAGTTAATTCGAATCGATACCGCGAACACGATTGCAGGGTTCCGCGTAAATGTCTGGGTAAGTCTGGTCGTGGGTGCTCTCTCAGCTGCTTTGTTTGTGCGTGCCGCTAAGGAGAGATCAAAAACTTAATGTAGGCTGATAATCATGAGCCTAGAAGACGTCTACCGACGTAATCTCCAGCATCGCACGCATCGTGCCGGATGGTTGCGCGCTGCTGTCCTTGGAGCAAACGAT
>WLED01000100.1 GCA_009704445.1 Actinomycetota bacterium | reverse complement strand
GTCGATTTCATTTCCAGCTGCATCAATAGCCAAACAACGATCGGCATCACCATCGTGTGCCACACCTAGGTCGGCTCCCTCTTTTATAACAGCTGATCTGAGTTGATGAAGATGAGTCGATCCACAATCATCATTAATGTTCCAGCCATCAGGAGAGTTAAAAATTGCAACAACCTCTGCTCCAGCTTGGCGATAAGCCTGTGGGGCAACAAAAGAAGATGCGCCATTTGCGCAATCAACAACGACTTTTAAACCTTTAAGGGGTGTGTCTACGGATGCAAGCAGATGCTTGAGATAACGCTGCGCGGCAGTTTCGTCGTTAAACACTCGACCAACATTGCGCCCCGTTGGTCTTTCCCAATCTTCACCCATC
This sequence comes from Actinomycetota bacterium, assembly GCA_009704445.1. GTDB lineage: Bacteria > Actinomycetota > Actinomycetes > Nanopelagicales > Nanopelagicaceae > Planktophila. Next base: position 2,707 of record WLED01000100.1, on the reverse strand, counting down.
CGCGCTTCGATGCGTGCTTCGATTGCATCATCTATTTTTCCCCCACCACGGGCAAAGAGTTTTATTCCATTATCTGGCATTGCATTGTGTGAAGCTGAGATCATGATTCCAAGATCTGCCTTTGATTCAGCAACTAAATAAGCAATCGCAGGAGTCGGTAGCACTCCCACTCGATACACATTTATGCCAGCACTTGTTAATCCGGCAACAATTGCTGCTTCAAGAAACTCACCAGATGCACGAGAATCTTGACCAACAATTGCAGTGGGTTGATGATCTTTGTTTGATGAACTTTCAACAAGGATATGTGCTGCAGCAACTGAGACATCTAACGCCAATTCAGCAGTTAAATCCCGATTGGCTAAACCACGGATTCCATCTGTACCAAAAAGGGCCAAGGTAGCTCCTTTGCGAAAAGTGAATTAACGCTTAGAGTATTGAGAACGCTTACGGGCTTTCTTTAGTCCGTACTTCTTGCGTTCAATTACACGTGCATCACGCTTTAAGAATCCAGCTTTCTTAAGTGCTGGACGGTTTGCTTCTTGATCAATTTGATTAAGTGAACGTGCAACACCTAAACGAAGTGCTCCTGCTTGACCGGAAACTCCTCCACCGTTGATGCGAGCAAAAACATCGTATTGATTCTCAGCACCGACTGTGCGAAATGGTTCTGAAACTAATTGCTGGTGAACTTTATTTGGAAAATATGCAGCAAGCTCTTTGCCATTAACAACCCATCGACCTGTTCCTGGAACTAAGCGAACACGTGCAACTGCTTCTTTACGACGACCTGTTCCGCCACCTGGTGCCTTAATCGCTGGGCGATTAGTTGCAGCTGCTGGAGTTGAAGACGAGTATGAAGTAGGAGCTTCTTCGTTGTCGATTAAATCTGTGTTATCTGACATTTACTTTTCCCTTACTTCACTATTTGTGAAACTTGATTGAATACATATGGCTTTGGTGCTTGAGCAGCATGAGGATGCTCTGGGCCTGCATAAACTTTTAGCTTTCCTGCAATATCGCGACCAAGACGATTCTTTGGAAGCATTCCCTTGATTGCTTTTTCAACTGCGCGAGTTGGGTGCTTTTCAATAAGTTCACCGTAAACAGTTGATGTTAAGCCACCTGGAAAACCAGAGTGATGGTGTGACCACTTTTGTGTTGCCTTATTTCCAGAGAGTGCGATTTTTTCAGCGTTGATAACAACGACAAAGTCACCCATGTCCATGTGTGGTGCGAATGTTGGTTTGTGCTTTCCACGAAGTAGAGCGGCAGCATGTGTTGCAAGACGGCCTAAGACCACATCTTGCGCATCGATGATGTGCCAGTTACGGACTGCATCACCGGCTTTTGGAGTGTATGTACGCACGCTATTGCCTACCTTCTGTTTTTATGAATAATTCTGGCGCCCTTGCGAGCGCAGAGAGTAAGGGTACCTTCGACAGGCTCAGGGGTCAAAATGGCCTATTTAGAGCGTTAATTGGCATCTAATAGGTCTCGGCGAGCCACAGTTTTTTGTGCGCGCTCCAAAAGCTCGGAATCTGAGGGGTAGTCAACCTGTCGAAGCGTTAAACCATGAGCAGGAAAGACCAAACTGTCAGAGATTCGAACTTTATTGATCAAAGTTGTCTTAATCCATTCAGGTGCAAACCGACCATCACCTACGCAGACAACTGCACCAACTAAATTTCGAACCATAGAGTAACAAAATGCATCGGCAACAACGTCGGCTACCAAATAGCCTCGCTTATCTCGTACCCATTCAAAGCGTTGCAGTTCACGGATAGTTGTGGCGCCTTCTCGAAACTTTGCAAATGCTGCAAAATCATGATGGCCGAGTACTAGTGCGCTCGCTTTATTCATCACATCTATATCCAAAGGTCGATACCAGGAAGCAACGTCAAAGCGATCTAAGGGTGGAACTACTTTATTTTCATCCAGAATCTTGTATGTGTAATGTCTGCGCAGAGCAGAAAAGCGTGCATGAAATGCCTCTGGTGCAACGCTGACATTTGTAACGCGAATATCTGCATCAAGGATTCGATTTAACTTATAGGCCAAATCCCCCAAATCTAATGATTCGGGAACATCAACATGAATTACTTGCCCAATTGCATGAACACCTGCATCGGTACGCCCGGCAACAATACTTTCTATCTTTGTCTGGGAAACCATCGCAATAGCTTTTTCAACTTCTTCTTGAAGCGTACGGCGCTCGGGTTGAATCGCCCATCCAGAAAAGTTTGTTCCGTCGTATGCAAGATCAATCCGCAAACGAAGAAACCCACTCTCAGGGTAGAGAGTGGGTTCCGTCATGAGAATATTTTCTAAGGTTTAAGACTTAGTTATCTTTCTCTGTTAATAGTTCGATAACTGCCATAGGTGCATTGTCACCCTTACGAGGACCGACCTTAGTAATGCGTGTGTATCCACCTTCACGTGTTGCAAAGCGAGGACCGATTTCAGTGAGAAGCGTATGAACAACACTCTTGTTTGAAATCTGTGCCATAACCATGCGACGTGCTGGAAGGTCACCTTTTTTAGCATGAGTAATTAACTTCTCTGCTAACGGACGCAAACGCTTTGCCTTTGCCTCTGTTGTTGTGATCTTGCCATGCTCGAACAACTGCTCTGCAAGTGTGCGTAGGAGTAGTCGCTCATGTGATGGGCCTGAACCCAGACGAGGACCTTTACTTGGTGTTGGCAT
>WLED01000010.1 GCA_009704445.1 Actinomycetota bacterium | reverse complement strand
CTTTGACTATGCCATTGAAGGAAGAAGCTCTTCTCATTGCTGATTATGTTTCAGATTTATCCACACAAATTAGCAGTGGAAATACGCTGACGAAGTTGGATGAAAAATGGTATCTCACGAGCACGGACGTGGCAGGATTTACTGAATCTATCGCCAGCAACAACGTGCTTTTGGATGGAGCAGTTCTAGTAATTGGTTCGGGTGCCACCGCGCGTGCATTCGTGGCTTCCTGCAATGCCGATGATCGATTGCAAAGTGGTCAAGTACATGTGATCCATAGGAATCCAGAGCGTCAAAAGCAAATGAGGACTGCTGCGCCTAATCTTGATCTTGTCTTTCACCAGTGGAATTCCTTTTCTCTGATCAATGAGATGAGTTTGGTTGTTAACACAACACCAGCTGGTGTAGCCGATGTTTTTGCTGAGGCGATTGATAAACCAAGAGGTGTGTTCTTTGAAGCGTTGTACAACCCTTGGCCTACGCGCGTATTGGAAAAGTGGAGAGATCAAGACGGAAGGACGATCGACGGGATAGACCTGCTTGTTCACCAGGCTATCTCTCAAGTTGAAATTTTTTCGAAAAAAACCGTTGATCGGAAAACGTTGTCCTCTCTGATGAGATCAAAAGCGATTGAAATTTTACAGCAATCCACAGCTTGATAACCTCTAAATCCCAAAGGTGTACCTTTAAAAGGTGCTTCTACTTTGGGTTGGTTTCTGGATAATCTCACTGCCTGTTGTCGTACACGATCTTCATACTCATCGGATTCCGAATGTCTATCTCAAAATCTTGGCAGTTCTCACGTGTATTTTCATATTCTTTGATGGAATGGGTTCAATCATCAATCTGACAGCATGCCTGATATGTGTAAGTGCTTTTCTGGTCATGGGCGTTGGAATGGGAGATATAAAACTACTCGCACTTGCATTCACGATATTTAACTCACAGATGGATTTTTCGTTGACGATTTTTTTATTGATCTTATTGTGTAGTGCTGTTGTTCATATTTTGATCATCACGACAGGAACAAGCCGTTTGCCGGAACGAATAGCCCTTGCCCCTAGTATTTTCCTAGCCTTTGCGCTGTATTTTCCAGCGAGATAGCCCCTCTATCTGCAACAATAGGCACATGCGTTGGTTAACTGCAGGTGAATCTCATGGTCAAGCCCTAAGTGCGATCGTAGAAGGAATTCCGGCATCCGTAGAAGTGAATACAACAGATATTGACTTTCACCTACGTCGACGACGATTAGGTGTTGGCAGAGGCGCACGACAAAATTTTGAAGCCGATAAAGTAACAATTTTGGGTGGCATCAGACTTGGTTTAACCCAGGGTGGCCCGATTGCAATTCAGATTGATAATTCTGAATGGCCTAAATGGGAAAAAGTTATGTCTGCTGATCCCATCCCTAAAGAAGAGATCGAAAATCTAGCGCGCAATGCTCCTCTAACCAGACCAAGACCGGGACATGCAGACTTAGTGGGAATGCAAAAGTACAACTTGGATGATGCCCGCCCAATTTTAGAACGTGCCAGTGCGCGCGAGACTGCTTCTAGAGTTGCATTGGGTGCTGTTGCGCGTAATTTCTTGGAACAATCTGTAGGAATTACCATTCTAAGTCATGTTTTATCAATTGGAACGGTTCGTGTTAGTGATCAAGAACAACTTCCATTATCGACAGACATGGATCGAATCGATTCAGATCCGGTTAGATGCTCTGATCCTGTGACAAGTTCTAAAATGGTTGCTGAAATAGAGTCTGCTCACCGTGATGGAGATACTTTGGGAGGCGTGATTGAAGTCTTAGCTTTCAACATGCCGCCGGGATTGGGATCGCACGTACATTGGGACCGTCGTTTGGATGCTCGGTTAGCAGGGGCAGTCATGGGAATTCAAGCAATTAAAGGTGTGGAAATTGGGGACGGATTCCAAACTGCCACACGTAGAGGTTCGGTGGCACATGATGAAATTGAGAAGAACAAAAATGGTGCAATCGTTCGTCGCACTGATCGTGCCGGTGGCACTGAAGGTGGAATGTCCAACGGTGAAATTCTTCGAGTTAGAGCTGCTATGAAACCGATTTCAACTGTTCCAAAGGCTCTTGATACGGTTGATGTTGCAACAGGAGAAGCTGCAAAAGCAATAAATCAGCGCTCAGATGTCTGCGCAGTTCCTGCTGCTGGCGTCGTAGCAGAGGCGATGGTTGCTTTAGTACTTGCAGAAGCTGTTCTAGAAAAGTTCGGTGGCGATTCAGTTAGCGAAACTCGACGGAATTACCAGTCTTACATGTCTTCATTAAATTATAAGTAATCTTCATGAAATCTATCGTTTTGATTGGTCCCCCTGGGAGTGGCAAAAGCACTGTTGGTCGCTCAATTGCTAGACGTCTCAATAGGAAATTCATCGATACAGATTCAGTGATTGAAGAGAAATCAAGAAGGAAGATTTCCGAGATTTTTATTGATGAGGGGGAGGAATTTTTTCGAAAGCTTGAATTAGCTGCTCTCGAAGAAACGCTTTTGGTTCCTGACAGCATCATCAGCCTAGGAGGCGGTGCACCAATAAAACAGGAGGCCCAAGATTTGATCGCAGGTTCAAATGTGTATGTTGTATTTCTGGATATTTCATTGGCAGCTGCGGCACCGCGTGTGGGATTTAATAGGGATCGTCCGTTGTTATTGGGCAACCCAAGAGCACAATGGCAATCGCTCAATGAGATTCGCAGACCAATATACGAGAAGTTGGCCACGCTGAGCATTAAAGTTGATGACATGAGCGTGGATCAGATTGTGGGAGAGATAATTTCTGCTTACGAACAGGCTGCGATATGAGAAAAGTTGACGTTAAAGCAGAACGCGAATACCAGGTCAGTATTGACGTTCAATGGATAGAAGAGATTTCAACTCTCATGCGGGGGAGGAGTAGAACCGCGATCATAACTTCGGCTGGCTTTACTCCAGATCTGACACAGTTGCTGCAGTTAGATTCTGATGTACATCATTTCACTGTCCCTGATGGGGAGGATGGCAAATCTTTTTCAACATTAACTAAGTTGTGGGATTGGCTTGGTGCAGCAGGGTTTACGCGAAGTGATCTAATCGTTGCAGTCGGCGGGGGGGCCCTTACAGATTTAGCTGGTTTCGCGGCGGCTACTTGGTTACGCGGTATTGATTGGATCGCCGTTCCAACATCATTAGCAGGAATGGTTGATGCATCGATTGGCGGGAAAACCGGTATTAACTCTGATTACGGGAAGAATTTGATAGGAGCGTTCCATTCACCTATCTCTGTTGTTATAGATCCAATGTGGTTACAGACTCTTTCAGACAGAGATTTTTCTGCTGGAATGGCCGAAGTGATTAAGTGTGGATTTATAAAAGATGCCAAGATATTAGAAATTCTAGCATCGCTCACCGTTAAAGAGATCCGATCGGATAAAGAGAAAGTAGTTGAGCTTGTTTTTCGAGCTGCCACAGTGAAATCAGAAGTTGTTTCAGCAGATTTTAAAGAGAGTTATGCGCGCGAGATTTTGAATTACGGACATACTCTCGGTCATGCCGTCGAAATTCACTCTAAGTACAACCTTCGCCACGGCGAAGCAGTTGCTATTGGATTAGTTTATGCTGCAGAACTTGCATTTGCTCGTTCTTTGATCTCAGCGGAAGTTCTGAAGATGCATAGGAGTTTGTTGACGAATTTAGGTCTTCCCACAACCTATGATCGAAATGCTTGGTCGTCTTTACGCCCACTGCTTGCTTTGGATAAGAAATCAAGAGGTGAAACGATTCGTTTTGTAGCTTTGACAGGAATTGCATCAACATCGCGTCTTGAGGATTTAACCTCCAATGAACTAGATGCGGCCTATGAGAGAATATCCTCATGAAGATTCTCGTCGTCAATGGGCCAAATCTTTCTCGCTTAGATATCCGAGACTCTTCTATGTATGGGGACCTGAATTATCCCGAACTAAAGTCCATGATCGAAATTGCAGCAACGAAGCATGGTTTTCAGGCAGATGTGCGACAGAGCGAGGACGAAGCAACGATCGTCGGATGGTTACACGAGGCAGCAGATTCGAACACTCCTGTGATTATTAATCCTGCCGCATTTACGCATTATTCATATGCAATTCGAGATGCAGCTGAGTTGGTTAAGGCGCCACTCATTGAAGTTCATTTATCAAATCCTTTATCGCGAGAAGAGTTTCGTCATACCTCTGTGATTTCTGGTGTAGCAAATGGAACCATCGGGGGATTTGGACCAAATTCCTATGTTTTAGCGATTATTGCCCTGACTAACTTGGTTGCGAGATAGTACGTAACACCGACTAACTACGGGTATCCTTATCGGGTCAATACGACAGATAATTTCAAGTAACGAGCGGGTGGAGTAGCGGTGTCAACAACTAATGATCTAAAAAATGGAATGTGCCTTGAAATTGAGGGCCAATTATGGACTGTTGTTGAATTTCAGCACGTAAAGCCAGGCAAAGGACCTGCATTCGTACGTACAAAATTGAAATCGGTTTTAACCGGAAAAGTCATCGACAGAACTTTTAATGCGGGTGTAAAAGTAGATGTCGCAATTCTTGAAAAACGTGAAATGCAATTCCTTTACAAAGAGGGTGATGATTTTGTGTTTATGGATACGAAAACTTATGATCAAATGACAATTTCACAAGCCACTGTTGGAGATGCTGCTAACTACATGCTTGAAAACACCGAGGCGATCGTTGCCGTTAATGAAGGAAATCCCCTCTACATCGAGTTGGCCGCTTCAGTGCCACTAAAAATTACATATACCGAACCTGGGCTTCAAGGTGATCGCTCTTCAGGTGGCACGAAACCAGCAACGGTAGAAACTGGCATAGAAGTGGCTGTGCCTTTATTCATTAAACAAGATGAAGTTATATTGGTTGACACTCGCGATGGGTCTTATCAGGGTCGCGCAAACTAGTGTCCGCTCGTAGCAAAGCTCGTAAACAGGCGTTGGATTTATTGTACGAATCCGACATTAGAGGCAATGATGCTTTGCAAATTTTAGAATCTAGAGATGTCCCAGATGAGGGACCAGATGCTCGGCCTATTCGCGAGTTCACGCGCGAATTAATCATGGGAACAGTTGAAAATCGACGCAAGATTGATGAGTTGATCATGACCTATGCACAGGGTTGGGATATGGATCGTTTGCCAGCTGTAGATAGAAACATCCTAAGACTGGGAATTTTTGAAATCTTGTGGAGTACTAATGTCCCAGTGAGCGTGGCTATCGATGAAGCATTAAATCTTGCAAGAGAGCTTTCCAGTGATGAATCCTCAAAATACATTCATGGTGTTCTGGGACGGATCGCATCGCTTAAGGACTCTATTTCGATCTAGAGACTGTGCACTCTGCGATGAAAGTGTTGATTTCATGGGTTGATAGGCCTGAAAAAATTTGCAAATTTGAGAGATCGCTAGCTCTGACCGATAACACTTCACCATTCCAGTCACCGCGTTGTTGTGCAATCGATTTGAAAACTCGCACGATCATGGCAGATTGTGAAATCGGAACTTGAGTAATTTTCCTCAAATCAACAGTAATCCGTCCCGGTTCGATATGTGCACCAGCATCAACAAGAAATTCTGACGCTGGCATATTGTAAATACGCGCGATCTCAAAGAGTTTTGAAAGTGATATCTTTCTATCACCTCGTTCGTAACTGCCAAGAGCAACCGCTGCTACCTGTCCATTCGAATTCGTCTCAACATCAAGGAGGGTGAGGCCCCTACCCTCTCGTACAGTGCGAAGTCGTAGGCAAAAGCCTTTTATCTCTATTTCAGAAGCATCATAAGTCACATGGGGGACCGTAGTCGTTGGCTTGGACTCATGCTTTGGCTTATCCACACTTATGCCTTGAGATGCTATAGTTCGCGACGCATCCTTTAACAACCCATCCAGAGAGGTGGGAAAGGAGATTTAGATGAGTATTGCCCTGTCCGCAGAGGACATTTCACGCGCTTTAGTTCGCATTTCTCATGAAATTCTCGAGCGCAATCACGGATCAAAAAACGTTGTTCTGCTTGGCATCCCTACACGCGGTGCTCATTTGGCGGTTCGAATCGCAGGAATCATGTCAAAGATCGAGGGTGCAAATATCCCTTTCGGGACTCTCGACATCACCTTGCACAGAGATGACCTTAGGATGCGCCCACCGAAGGCAATTATGCCGACTTTAATTCCACAGTCAGGTATTGAAGGAAAAGATGTAATCCTTGTCGATGATGTTCTTTTCTCGGGACGTACCATTCGTTCAGCATTAGATGCATTAGGTGAAGTTGGTCGTCCAAAAACCGTTCAATTGGCTGTTCTGGTTGATAGAGGTCACCGTGAACTTCCCATTAAGGCTGACTTTGTAGGTAAGAATCTTCCTTCATCTCTAGACCAGTCAATCCGCGTATCGCTGTCAGAGACTGATGGAACAGATGAAGTTGTAATTGAACCTCGGGTGCAGCTATGAAGCATCTTTTGTCAATTGCAGACCTAAGTGCGGCAGAAGCGACCAAAATTCTAGATACCGCAACTGAACTTGCCCGCACAAGTGATGGTCAGATAAAGAAACTCCCAACATTACGAGGAAGAACGATAGTCAACCTGTTTGCAGAGGATTCAACGCGAACAAGAATCTCTTTTGAGGCTGCGGCTAAAAGATTGTCGGCCGATGTTATAAATTTCTCTGCAAAGGGCTCAAGCATTAGCAAAGGTGAATCGCTGAAGGACACGGCTTTGACGCTTCAAGCCATGGGGGCAGATGCTGTTGTTATTCGTCACGGCGCATCAGGGGCAGCGCAAAGATTGGCAGATAATGAGTGGATGTCAGGTTCCGTTATCAATGCCGGTGATGGAACGCATGAGCATCCAAGTCAAGCGTTACTTGATGCCTTCACGATTCGAAAGCATCTCGGTAAAGGTTCTAGCGATTTGCAGGGAGTTCATGTTGCAATAGTTGGAGACATTCTTCACTCTCGAGTTGCTAGATCAAATGTTCTCTTGCTTTCTCTTCTAGGCGCAAAAGTCACATTGGTAGCACCACCAACCTTGCTACCCATAGGTGTTGAAACATGGCCATGTACCTTCTCCTATGATTTGGATTCCGTTCTTCCACTTGTAGATGCAGTGATGATGCTGAGGGTCCAGCAAGAGAGAATGACAGAGCTTTTCTTTCCTAATCCGCGCGAATATTCACGGTATTACGGCCTCAATGCCGAGCGAATGAGAACACTCAAAAAAACCGCCATAGTCATGCATCCTGGACCAATGAATCGTGGATTAGAGATCTCCGCGGAGGTCGCAGACAGCGCGCGTTCCGTGATTACGGAACAAGTTTCAAATGGAGTCAGTGTACGAATGGCGATTTTGTTTGTACTTCTAACTGGTTCACATCTTGAAGTTGGGAGTATGTAAATGATTCAACCCAAATACCACATAAAAAATGGGACATTACCCAATGGCGAGAAAAAAGATATCTCAATCGAAAACGGTGTGATCCTCTCGATTGATAATGTTGGTTCTGTAGCTTCGATCTCGTCTGATTATGTTGTCGTTGATGCAAAAGGTTCTAGAGTTTTGCCGGGACTTGTTGATCTACACACGCACCTACGCGAACCAGGACGAGAAGACTCCGAGACCGTACTTACTGGAAGTAGGGCTGGCGCCAAGGGTGGATTCACTGCTCTATCTGCGATGGCAAATACTTCTCCAGTTGCCGATACTGCTGGTGTAGTAGAACAAGTGTTTAGGTTGGGTCAGGAAGCTGGGTATTTAGATGTATTTCCAATCGGTGCGGTCACAGAAGGACTACTAGGGCTGTCACTTTCAGAAATTGGCGCGATGGCCGATTCAATCGCACGAGTTCGAATATTCAGTGATGACGGTAACTGTGTCTTTGATCCACTTCTAATGCGCAGAGCACTTGAGTACGTGAAGAAGTTTGGGGGAGTTATTGCTCAACACGCGCAGGATCCTCGCTTAACGGTTGGTTCACAGATGAATGAGGGAGAGATTTCTTCTCGCTTAGGGTTGAAGGGATGGCCGGCCGTAGCCGAAGAAGCAATTATTGCTAGAGATGTTTTACTTACTGAACACGTGAAATCTCGTCTTCATGTATGCCACGTGACGACGGCGGGTGGAGTTGAGATTATTCGTTGGGCAAAGCAGCGCGGCATAGATGTAACTGCAGAAGTTACTCCTCACCACCTTCTACTAACCGATGATTTAGCTAGTACGTATGATCCAATCTACAAAGTTAATCCACCACTTAGATCCCACGCTGATGTACATGCACTCCGTGAGGCTTTAGCAGAAGGCATCATTGACATTGTTGCGACAGATCATGCTCCGCACCCCACTGAATCGAAAGATTGCGAATGGCAGGAGGCCTCCTTTGGAATGTTGGGCCTTGAGACAGCATTATCAATTGTGCAGAAAACTATGGTTGATACAGGTCTAATGGATTGGCAGCAGGTATCTGAGCGTATGTCGCACACACCAGCTCGTATAGGTGGCTACGAGAAACACGGGCAACAAATTGCAGTTGGATCTACAGCAAATCTTCTAGTGATTGATCCCTCACAAATTTGGCACGTTGATCGTGATTTAACCATGTCGAAGTCAACGAATACTCCCTACCATGGGCACACCCTTCCAGGAGTTATCACTCACACTTTCTTCCAGGGTAGAGCGACTGTTATCGATTCTGTCGTACAAAAGATTGGAGAAGTGCAATGAATAGCGCTTACTTAGTCTTTGATGATGGACGTATTTTTGAGGGCCAAAGTTGGGGTGCCACGGGAAAAACTTTTGGAGAGGCAGTTTTTCAAACCGGCATGACCGGATATCAAGAAACACTGACGGATCCTTCGTATCACAAGCAGATCGTAATTATGACGGCTCCTCACATTGGAAATACTGGCGTCAATAAGGAAGATAATGAATCAGGCAAGATTTGGGTAGCTGGTTTTGTAGTCAGAAATCCATCCCCCCTTTCGTCTAATTGGCGCTCCCATAAAACTTTAGAGAGTGAATTGATTGATCAGGAGATCATTGGAATTCAAGGAGTTGATACCCGCGCAATTACTCGTCACATTCGGGATAGAGGTGCTATGCGTGTTGGTATATTTTCTAATCTAAACCTTTCGCGAGAAGAAATGGTGGTTGAAGTTAGAAAAATCCCTTCAATGGCTGGCTCAAATTTAGTAGAGGATGTTTCAACAAAGAATACTTATGTTGTTGAACCCATAGGACAAAAGCGTTTTGTCGTAGCAGCATTAGATCTTGGCATCAAGAACGCAACTCCAAAAGGACTTTCCGAAAGGGGCGTTCAGGTTCATGTCATGCCATCTGATTCAACTCTTGAACAAATACTTGCCATCAACCCCGATGGAGTGTTTCTTTCAAATGGCCCCGGAGATCCGTCGACAATGGGAGAAGTTGTTGAAACCGTCCGGGCATTGTTATTAGAAGAAATTCCAATCTTCGGAATTTGTTTTGGTCATCAGATCCTTGGTCGTGCGTTGGGCTTTGAAACGTACAAATTGAACTTCGGCCATCGTGGAATCAATCAACCGGTCATGGACAAGATTTCTGGAAAGGTTGAGATAACCGCACACAATCATGGTTTCGCTGTACAGGCTCCAACAGATAAGGAGTTTTCAACCGTATATGGTCGCGGGGAAGTAACTCATGTATGTCTTAATGACGGAGTAGTAGAAGGTTTGGCACTGTTAGATCGTCCAGCATTTTCGGTTCAGTACCATCCCGAGGCTGCAGCGGGTCCACACGATGCTTCTTATCTATTTGATCGATTCATCGACTTGATGTCGCAAAAGGTAGGTGCATAATGCCTTTAGATACTTCGATCCGTTCAGTTTTAGTTATCGGTTCAGGCCCAATTGTCATTGGCCAAGCGTGTGAATTCGATTATTCAGGCACACAAGCATGCCGTGTTCTGCGTTCTGAAGGAATAAGAGTTATCTTGATAAATTCAAATCCAGCAACGATCATGACAGATCCTGAGTTTGCTGATGCAACATTTATCGAACCAATCACGCCAGAAATCATTGAGAAAATCATTATTCAAGAAAAGCCTGATGCAGTACTGGCAACATTAGGAGGTCAAACAGCCCTCAACGCGGCCATCGGATTGTATGAAAGAGGAACACTTTCTAAATATGGAGTTCGTCTCATCGGAGCTGATGTAGAAGCTATTCATCGAGGAGAAAATAGAGAACTATTTCGCGAAATTGTTGAGAAGGTGGGTGGAGAGTCTGCCCGATCGAGAATTTGTCACACCATGGATGACGTTTTATCTGCTGTGAAGGAGCTTAATTATCCAGTAGTCATTCGTCCATCTTTTACGATGGGGGGATTGGGGTCTGGAATAGCATTTAGTGAACCCGAACTACGTCAAATTGCTGGTGCAGGTTTGCGTCATAGTCCAACTTCGGAAGTTCTTTTGGAAGAATCCATCATCGGCTGGAAAGAGTACGAGCTTGAAGTTATGCGTGACCACAAAGACAATGTGGTAATCGTCTGTTCAATTGAGAATTTAGATCCGATGGGGGTTCATACCGGGGATTCCATAACAGTGGCACCGGCTATGACACTTACTGACGTTGAATATCAAAGGTTAAGGGATCTATCGATTCAAATTATTCGGGAAGTAGGAGTTGAAACAGGAGGCTGCAATATTCAATATGCAGTCAATCCAGTCAATGGTCGAATCATTGTTATCGAAATGAACCCTCGTGTGTCTAGATCAAGTGCCTTAGCATCAAAGGCAACTGGCTTTCCTATTGCCAAAATCGCAACAAAACTAGCTATTGGGTACACATTGGATGAGATTCAAAATGACATCACAAAAGTTACCCCAGCCTCTTTTGAGCCAACCCTGGATTACGTCGTTGTGAAGATTCCACGTTTTGCCTTCGAAAAATTTGCCGATGCCGACCCAAGATTAACGACCACAATGAAAAGTGTTGGCGAAGCAATGGCGATAGGCCGATCTTTTTCTGAAGCTTTAATGAAGGCGTTGCGCTCACTAGAGCGCAAGGAAGCGATATTTACTTGGCCAGTAGTTTCTCCAGAAGAGTTGAGCAGTTTGATGGTCTCTATGAAAACACCGACTGAGTACCGCCTTCAACAAGTACAAAAAGCATTGTGGGCCGGAGCAACAGTCGAACAGGTTCAGCAGGCGACCAAGATTGATCCTTGGTACTTGTATCAAATTCAACAAATAAACGAACAAGCTTTGCTTATATCTCAGCCTGGTGAATTTACAGAGAAAATCTTGCGTAAGGCAAAAGGTGATGGTTTTTCAGATATGCAGATTGCATCTCTTAGAAATACGACTGAAGATGAGATCAGAAATCTGCGCCATCGACTTTCGGTACGCCCTGTTTTTAAAACTGTCGATACATGCGCGGCTGAGTTTGAGGCATTTACACCGTATTTCTACTCAAGTTATGAAGAAGAAAATGAAGTTGGTTCTAGAACCAATCCAGCGGTCATCATTTTAGGTAGTGGACCAAATCGAATCGGACAAGGTATTGAGTTTGATTACTCATGTGTGCACGCCTCTTTTGCGCTAAGGGATGCTGGATACGACACCATTATGATCAACTGCAATCCGGAGACAGTATCTACTGACTATGACACAAGTAGTCGTTTGTATTTTGAGCCACTTACTCTTGAAGATGTACTTGAAGTCATTCATGCCGAAACTCAGGCGGGGCCAGTGTTGGGAGTTATAACGCAGTTAGGCGGACAAACGCCTCTTGGATTGGCATCAGCCCTGAAAGCTAATGGCGTTACAATTTTGGGCACCTCACCTGAAGCAATTAATCTAGCCGAAGAACGTGGTGCATTTGGTGATGTTCTAAAGCAGCAGTCTCTAACCGCTCCGCAATTTGGTATGGCATCAACTCAGTTAGAGGCGCAATCCATTGCACAAAGTATTGGCTACCCAGTACTGGTGAGACCATCATTTGTATTGGGTGGTCGAGGTATGGAGATTGTTTACGACGATCAATCTTTGGCTGGATTCATTACACGAGCTACGCAGATTACTCCGGATCATCCTGTACTGGTGGATCGCTTTTTAGATAATGCCATTGAAATAGACGTTGATGCACTCTTTGATGGCGATGAACTTTTCCTAGGCGGAATTATGGAGCACATTGAGGAGGCGGGAGTTCACAGTGGAGATAGCGCGTGCGTACTACCGTCTCTGACTATTTCGGCGCAGCAAAGAAGTGAGATTCGATCTGCAACGGAGAAGATTGCTCGTGGCGTAGGAGTAAGGGGGCTAATTAACATTCAGTTCGCTATAGAACATAATGTTTTGTTTGTTTTAGAAGCTAATCCTCGAGCGTCAAGGACTGTTCCTTTTGTTAGTAAAGCCACAGGAGTTGCACTGGCTAAAGCCGCCGCTTTAATCTCGGTAGGAAAGAGTATTTCAGATTTACGTGAACTCGGCCTCTTGCCACAATCTGGTGATGGAGTAACACACGGTATTTCAGTAAAGGAAGCTGTCTTGCCATGGAACCGGTTCCGTCGAACAGATGGTCGGGGAGTTGATGCGGTGCTTGGACCGGAAATGCGATCAACGGGAGAAGTTATGGGAATAGCTCCAAGCTTTGGAGAAAGTTACGCAAAATCTCAGATTGCATCTTTTGGTCCGCTGCCTAAATCTGGGAAGGTGTTTATATCTCTTGCTGATAAAGATAAATTGTCAGGAGTTGAACCTTCAAAAGGTTTTGCAGCGCTAGGTTTTCAAATTCTAGCAACGAGTGGAACCGCAGATTACCTAAGGTCTAGAGGTTTGAACCCAATTACCGTTCGTAAGAACTCTCAAGGCACGGGACCATTGGGTGAAAAAACAATCGTCGAAATGATGAACAACGGAGAAATCGATTTAGTTATCAATACGCCGGTTGGGCAAGGTACTCGAGAAGATGGTTGGGCAATTAGAACCGCAGCAATACAACGCTCCATACCCTGTATAACTACGATCGCCGGCTTTAGCGCCGCGGTTCAAGGAATTAGATTTCTACAAGGCTCAACGTTAAGCATCAAGTCACTACAGAAATGGCTTGCATAAATGAGTCCTATCAATAAAAACGCTAAGCAGGTCCTTGCGCCAATTGTTTCAAACAAGCGAGTGGGTATGTATCACCAAATAATTGTAAATATTGGAGATCTTGCTCAAAAATGTAAGCCAGGTAATTTTGTGGCAATTAAGGTCGGAGGTGAAAATTCTGCCTTAGTTCTCAGGCGAGCATTTGCCATCTCTAGAACTTCCACATCATCTATTAACGGCGGAACTATGGAGTTAATCGTTGCCCCACATGGTCAGGGGAGTTCATGGTTATGCAATCGCGCTGAGGGTGATCTGATTGACATTGTCGTTCCTCTCGGAACTGCTTTTGGCGTACCGACAGAACCTGTACCTGTTTTGTTAGTCGGCGGCGGTTATGGCTCTGCTCCGTTGTTTGGTCTAGCTGAGGTTTTAAATACAAGAGGTTGTCGCGTAGATATGATTTTGGGTGCGAGTACAGCATCCAATGTTTACGCACCAATGGAAGGTAAGCGCGCTGTAAACACAATGCGAATTTACACAGAAGACGGTTCTGCTGGGCAATCAGGTCGAGTAACTGATCACTTGTACGAACAAATTAAGGATTTAAATGCTGCAGTTGTTTATTCATGCGGACCCATGGCCATGCTATCGGCGATAACTGCTATCACAACTGCATTAGATGTCGTACATCAATGTTCTGTAGAAGAGTCAATGGCATGTGGAATAGGCGTTTGTATGACCTGCGTCCTTCCAGTTACAGGTGGTGATGGCGTTGTTTCGATGTTGCGCTCATGTATTGATGGTCCTGTAATGGATGGATCGACCGTCAGTTGGAACCAGGTGGGCAAATCTTTATGACCACTTTAGATTTTTCAACAACCATTGGAAATGCCTGGTTTCCAGCGCCGACGTTTACTGCAAGTGGTTGTGCAAGTTCTGGACGTGAGTTAGCGCAGTTTTTTCCCTTGCGAGAAATGGGCGGAGTTGTTACGAAATCCGTGATGTCTCGAGTACGTCCAGGAAGACCAACTCCTCGGATGGCCGAAACTCCAAGTGGAATGCTCAATTCCATCGGACTCCAAGGTCCAGGAATAGATGCATTTCTTGCTCAAGATATCCCGTACCTGGTTGATCAAAAAGCTCGCGTTATTGTTTCAATTGCAGGAGAAACTGTTGAGGAGTATTCAACTCTTGCACGCAAGTTACGGTCGGTCTCTGGAATAAGCGCAGTTGAAGTCAACATCTCATGTCCAAACGTAGAGAACAGAGGACTAGTTTTTGCTTGTGATCCTGACGCTTCTAGGCGAGTTATTGACGGCGTAAGAAGAACACTAGGCGGTGAACTGCCTATTATCGCAAAGTTGTCTCCTGATGTAACTGATTTAGTGTCAATCGCTCACGGAGTAGTAGATGCAGGAGCTGATGGACTTGCGTTGATAAACACCGTTCTTGGAATGGTAATAAATGTAAACACGATGAGACCCCAACTTGGTGGTAAAACTGGAGGTCTTTCAGGTCCTGCAATAAGACCTATTGCAGTTAGAGCCGTTTACCAAGTTCATGCAGCTATGCCAAAGGTTCCTATTCTAGGTATGGGCGGTATAGCTACTGGAAAAGATGCATTAGAAATGATTTTGGCAGGGGCTAGTGGGGTTTCTATTGGGACTGCGACTTTTGGAAATCCAACGGCAATAATGTCGATTCAAAGTGAACTAAAACAGTTGTTAATTGATCGTGGATTTAAGTCTCTCAAAGACGCAGTCGGATACGCGCACCGCTCAGAAATAGATTCACATGAGTAAAGCACCGATTGTCTTGGCAGTAGATACGTCCGACTTAACAACTGCAGTTGAATGGGTTAAAGCCACTCAGGATTCAATTTCTGTGTACAAGTTGGGGCTTGAATTCTTCCTAAAATTTGGAAGAGATGGAGTAAAAGCAATTAAGGATGAAACAGATTCAGATATTTTTCTCGATCTTAAACTCCACGATATTCCTCACACCGTTAGTGGAGCAGCAAAAGTGATATCTGATTTGCATCCAAAGTTTTTAACAGTTCATGCATCTGGCGGTGAAGCGATGATAAGAGCTGCGGTGGAGGCTGTGCCAGATACGTTTGTCACAGGGGTAACCATTTTGACCTCTTTGAGCAATGAGGACGTAAAATCAGTTGGTTATGAGCAGCCGGCGTTAGAAAGTGCTGTTCGCTTAGCAAAAATTGCAACCGAATCAGGGGCACGCTCAATCGTTTGCTCGCCGTTAGAAATTTCTGCAATCCGAAACGCAATTGGTTCTGCGCCAATCATTATTACTCCAGGTGTCAGACCGGCAGGATCTACTGGTGTTGATGACCAATCACGAACCATGACCCCAGCTAATGCAATTGCCGCAGGCGCCTCCTTGGTTGTAATTGGTCGCCCCATTACTCAAACCTGGGTAAATGGAAGTGTTGCAATGAAAGATATGGCCGCTCAAATTGCGGCACAGGTTTTGAATAACTAGTAAGTTTCTCCTATGGCTTTACCTCCGCGTTTGACCGATGAACAACGCTCGCAGGCGCTAGAAAAAGCTGCTGCCTCCAGAAAGAGACGAGCTTTTATCAAATTAGAATTAAAAGCTGGAGCACTTTCTATTGATGATATTTTGCTTCTTTCCAAATCCGATGAAGCAGTAGCAAACATGCGTGTACGTGAACTTCTTGAATCATTGTCTGGAGTCGGTAAAGTTCGAGCTCTCTCACTGATGGAACGTCTTGAAATTTCACCCACACGCAGGGTTAAAGGACTTGGACGTCATCAGATCACACAGCTGCGAAATGAGTTTTTGAAATCCTCACACGCAGTTAACCCCGGCAAACTCTTGGTTCTCTCTGGCCCGGGGGGAGTGGGAAAAAGTACGGTTGCAAAGAAGCTCCGTGAGGCCGGAGATTTTTGGGTAAGCGTTAGTTACACAACAAGGCAACCTCGAAATAATGAAATCGAAGGTCGTGATTATCATTTTGTTTCGTCAGAAGTTTTTCAAACGATGATTAACAATGGTGAGTTCCTCGAATGGGCTGAATTTGCTGGCAATCGATATGGAACTACACAGGACAAAGTCGAACAAGCTCTCCTTTTGGGAAAGAATGTTTTGCTTGAGATTGAGATTGCTGGTGCCAAGCAGGTGAAGGCGCATATTCCACAATCCATCCTGGTGTTTCTGGAGCCACCATCATGGGAAGAACTAGTTGCTCGTCTTGAAGGTCGCGGCACAGATGACGAAGAGCGTCGGGCACAGCGCCTAGAATTAGCGCAGGCCGAATTAGACGCAGCCTCATCTTTTGACGTAGTCCTTGTAAATGATCAGGTCGAGGGGGTCGTCCGAAAACTGATAGAGTTGGCCTCCTAATCAATTGATGAAGCGGAGTAACTCATGGATGGCATTACAAATCCTCCAATCGATGAACTATTAGATAAAAGTGGTTCAAAGTACAGCTTGGTTTTGTATGCAGCTAAGCGCGCCCGCCAAATAAACGCCTATTACTCTCAACTTGGTGAAGGTCTATTGGAATACGTGGGTCCTTTAGTTGAAACACACGTACATGAAAAACCTCTTTCAATCGCACTTCGCGAAATCAATGAAGGTTTGTTGACAATCGAAAATCTAGAACCAACTGCATAATTTCCTCTAAATTTCAGGTCCAGATATGTCACAACAGGGTCCAGAAATTATTTTGGGTGTTGGCGGTGGAATTGCCGCATACAAATCTTGTGATCTTTTACGAAGATTACAAGATCGCGGTTACCAAGTCACTGTTGTACCGACTCCGGCATCCCTAAATTTTGTTGGAAAAGCAACGTGGGAAGCGCTTTCTGGAAGACCGGTCAGTGCCCAAGTTTGGGAAAATGTTCATACGGTTCCACATATTTCTTTAGCAGATAAGTCTGAGTTTTTCGTCATTGCTCCAGCTACAGCAGATTTGATCGCCCGTCTTGCCGCTGGCAGAGCAGATGATTTATTAACAAATTTAGTTTTGGCTTCTAATGCTCCAAAAATGCTAGTTCCGGCAATGCACCCATCCATGTGGCTAGACCCTGCCACAATCTCAAATGTTAAAACTCTTCGTGAACGGGGATTTAGAGTTATGGAGCCGGAAGTTGGTCGATTAACTGGTGATGATCAAGGTCAAGGAAGATTCCCCGAAACTTCTTCAATAATTCGCAATTTTGACGAGATGACAGGAAATGTTTCAGACTTGCTTGGAAAAAAAGTGCTAGTCACCGCAGGTGGCACGCGTGAGAGCATCGATCCTGTTCGTTTCATTGGAAACAAATCATCTGGAAAGCAGGGAATAGCGATCGCTCTGGCAGCCAAGAAAAGAGGCGCGCAGGTTCATTTGATAGCTGCCAATATTGATGAAAAAAGTGTGAAAGGTATTGAAACAACTCATGTTGTCAGTACACAAGAAATGCACGATGCGCTGATAAAAGATTTCCCACAATGTGATGTTCTTATTATGAGTGCTGCAGTTGCCGATGCCAAACCGAAGGCTTCCTCTTTTGAGAAGATAAAGAAGTCAATGTTGGGAAACATTGAACTAACTCCGACCATCGATTTATTGGCAGATATGAGTAAGAGCAAAAATGGTCAATTGATAATTGGATTTGCTGCCGAAACTAAGGATCATCTTCAAGAAGCTCGTAGAAAAATGCAAACTAAGGGCTTGGATGTAATTTATGTCAATGATGTGTCTGGCGGGGCGATATTTGGTAAAGACGAGACTATGGGTACGATACTCACACGCAATGGTGCGGATATAGCGGTCAAGGAAACCTCCAAGGACGCTCTCGGAAATTTGCTTCTTGATCAAGCCATCCGGCAGTTAGGTTAAAAATGTCAAAGCGACTTTTCACGTCAGAATCAGTTACAGAAGGTCATCCAGACAAAATCGCAGACGCGATATCTGATGCGGTTTTGGATTCTTTGATTTCACAAGATAAAAAAAGTCGTGTTGCAGTAGAAACCCTCATAACAACAGGTCAAGTGCATGTAGCAGGAGAAGTAACCACAAACGGGTATGCAGATGTAAATGGAATTGTGAGAGACACCGTTCTTAACATTGGATATGACTCGTCCGACAAGGGATTCGATGGAAACTCGTGTGGTGTTTCAATTTCAATCGGCCAGCAGTCACAAGATATTGCGGCCGGCGTCGACGATGCCTACGAGCATAGAGTTTCTGCTGCTATCGACCCCTTGGATCTTCAGGGCGCAGGAGACCAAGGACTAATGTTTGGTTATGCCTGTGATGATACAAAAGAGTTAATGCCTTTGCCGATTTGGTTGGCGCACGCCCTTGCTCAGCAACTAACAAAAGTCCGCAAATCTGGTGAACTTTCATACTTAAGGCCTGACGGAAAAACTCAAGTGACCATTGAATATGACGGTGACAAAGCGATTGCGATAGACACCGTTGTAATCTCCAGTCAACACTCAGAAGAAGTTGATGTTGCAAAAACACTGACACCAGATGTCATAAAGCTCGTTATTGAACCCATACTGAATTTAATAGACTTACCGAAAAAAGACCTAAGAACGCTCATTAATCCAACAGGTCGCTTCGTTATTGGTGGGCCTATGGGAGATGCCGGATTAACTGGTAGAAAAATTATCGTTGATACTTACGGTGGCATGGCCCGCCATGGCGGTGGAGCATTTAGCGGTAAGGATCCGTCAAAG
>WLED01000001.1 GCA_009704445.1 Actinomycetota bacterium | reverse complement strand
TAGCAATTTATGGCGCTATTGCAGCGATGCTTTTTGGGATTTTGATGGATCTTCAGTTCTGGCCTTGGGCACTGGGCACAGGTACACAGCTTTCATATATTCCAGGAGGGTTGCTGAGTGAGAACTTATCTAGGTTTTTCACCTTTCATTTCTTAACGGCAATGGCCTGGGATGTCCCAAGAGCAATCTTCACCGCCTCACTGATTCTTGTTACGGGGCGACCAATTCTCTCCGCTCTCTATCGAACCCATTCCAGAGCTGCATTCGTTGCTCCTATTGAATTCACTCAGTCTCGAGTGCTCAACAGATAACTTAAGGAAGAAAATTACCGAACGTTAGAAGTTACAAATGGAAGTTTTACAACTTCAACACTTGCTTCTCTGCCACGAACATCCACCACTAACTTTTCTCCAATTAATACCGAGGTTTTCACCCTAGCCAATGCAATACCGTGCTTTAGTGAAGGAGAATAAGTTCCGCTTGTAACCTGTCCAACTATCTGACCATTTGAGTTTTTTACATCCATACCAGCTCGTGGAATGTTTCTGTCCAAAGATCTCAAGGCTATAGATCTATACTCCGCTCCTATCTCTTTTTGACTTTTTAAAAACTTCGAACCAGAAAACTCATCTTTGTTCCAGCCCACCGCCCATGATGCATTGGCCTCCAATGGAGATATCTGGAGTGAAAGTTCATGCCCATGAAGTGGGTATCCCATCTCAGTTCTTAGTGTGTCTCTTGCACCAAGACCGCATATAACTCCGTCAAACTCCTTCATTGCATCGGCTAAGCAATCCCAAACAAGGCTTGCATCTCCAACTTTAGGAATGATCTCAAAGCCCAACTCACCCGTATAACCAGTTCTACAGATAATTACTTCAGCTTCTCCAATCAACTTCTTAGAAAAAGCCATGTATTCAATTTCAGTTTTAACTCGAAGTTTTTCTAGCACCTTTGGGGCTAGTGGTCCTTGAAGGGCAATAACGGCATAATCTTTATGTAAATTCTTAATCGTTATACCCATAGGGGCCTTATTGTGAAGAACTTTTACGACTTCAGTTGTATTTGAAGCGTTAGGTATGAGAAAGAAGTCTTCTTCGCTCGTTCGATATGCAATCAAATCATCGACAACACCACCATTCTCATCACACAAAAGTGTGTACTGAGCGGCCCCATTACCAATCTTTCGCAGATCGTTGGTAAGAATGGAGTTAAGAAAATCTAGTGCACCTGAACCCACAACTGAAGCTTTTCCGAGGTGGGATACATCAAACATTCCTACTCGCTCACGAACAGCCAGATGCTCTACAAGAACTCCGCATCCGGGATATTCAATTGGCATCATCCAGCCACCAAAATCTGACATCTTGGCCCTAAGGGCAAGATGTTTTTCGTTGAGTGGTGAAGTGTTCATTGTGCAAACCTATCAAGAGTTCTAATAGGCTTGGCTATATGAGCAGAGTAAAGATCTCAGATGGCGTAATCAAAGATGAAGTCTTGGTTCTTGGATTGGCTTCGACCACCACAAAAGGCGGATTGGCCATTGAATCTGGAGACATGGTGATTGATACCAAAAAGATGATTACACAGTTATTAGACATGGGCGCAACAGGAAAAGCCGATGAGGTGATCAAAGTTCCAGGTTCTCTCGTGAGATTAATGGTCTTTACAGGTCTTGGACCAAAGTCGTCCACATATTCACATGAAACACTGAGGAGAGCTGCAGGAAGTGCAGCACGTGAATTACATGGAAACACTTCTGTGACATTCTCACTGCCTGCGAGAAAAACCGTCGAAATTGCTGCTGTAGCAGAGGGTGCAGCTCTTGGGGCATACAACTTCACTGACTTTAAAGGCACTACAAAGAGTAATCACAAAGATCCCATTAAAAATATTACGATTTTTTCAAAACTATCAAACAATGCCCAAGGTAAAGTCGCAGTTTCGCGAGCAGAGATAATTGCGCAATATGCATCATTGGCGCGTGACTTAATTAATATGCCGCCGAGCTACTTAACTCCCGATAGGTTCAGTAAGAAAATTTCAGAGGAAGTTAAATCAGCTGGAGGCGCTAAGTCGGGGTTGAAAGTTCAAATTTGGGATGAGAAAGCACTCAAGAGTCAGGGATTCGGTGGAATAGTCGGTGTAGGCCAAGGTTCTGCCAATCCCCCACGACTTCTTCATGTTTCCTACACTCCCTCAACAAAAGCTTCCAAGCGATATGCATTTATTGGAAAGGGAATCACCTTTGATACGGGTGGCTTGGCACTAAAGCCCGCCGCAGGTATGGAAGCAATGAAATCAGACATGAGTGGGGCTGCCGCTGTTTGCGCAGCAGTCTTGGCGATTGCAAAACTTAAACTCCCAGTTGCTATAGAAATGTGGGCCCCTCTAGCCGAGAACATGCCAAGTGACACCGCTGTTCGACCAAGTGACATTATTTCAATTTTTGGCGGTAAGACAGTCGAGGTACTTAATCCAGATGCTGAGGGACGATTAGTTCTGGCAGATGCGTTAGTTAAGGCTCAGTCAACCAAGAATAAGTTAGATGGAATTGTCGATGTGGCCACCCTTACGGGCGCTCAAGTTGTGGCATTAGGAACGCGAACAAGTGCAGTCATGACAAACAATCAAGAATTTAGTAAAGCATTTTTAGAATGCGCCTCAATAAGCGGTGAACAGTTCTGGCCCATGCCGTTACCAGAAGAACTGCGTGCATCTTTGGATTCACAAGTTGCAGACTTAGCAAACATCGGTGACCGAATGGGTGGAATGTTGGTTGCAGGACTTTTCCTTAAGGAATTTGTCGCCCCTGAAACGCCATGGTTGCACCTAGATATTGCTGGGCCAGCCTTTAACGAAGGAAAGGCTCACGGGTACACACCGGTGGGTGGTACTGGCGTGGCCTTTCGCACACTTGTGACCTTGGCTGAACAGGGATAAGCGTTCTATCTGAAGTGGTGACTAATCTGTCTCTGCTCGCCTTGCTTGCATTGTGAACTTTGACCCAATGTGGGGCAAGATAGGCCCTAGAGATTCAAGTGACACCAGACAATCAGGACCTACACGCGTGTCTCAAGAATTTGTAATGAACGAATAGCTGATTGATTTTTTGTAAGTTGAGAGGAGTCGTCTGTGTCGCAATTCGATCTTGTAATCCTTGGTGGTGGAAGTGGTGGTTATGCCGCAGCCTTAAGAGGAGCGCAACTAGGCCTAACGGTCGCACTCATCGAATCGGACAAAGTCGGCGGAACTTGCCTTCACAGAGGATGCATCCCAACTAAGGCACTTCTACATTCGGCTGAAATAGCAGATGGTGCTCGTGAAGGTTCAAAGTTTGGGGTTAAATCAACACTCAATGGCATGGATATGGATGGGGTCAACGCGTACAAGGACGGCGTCATTAATAAGTTGTACAAAGGACTATCGGGGCTTGTTAAATCTAGAGGTATTGTTTTTGTCGAAGGCCATGGAAAGTTAGTTGCAAGAGATACTGTCGAAGTGGCAGGAGTTAAGTACACCGGCAAGAACATTGTTCTTGCAACAGGTTCTTATGCGAAAACTCTTCCTGGTTTAGAAATTGACGGAGAAAGAATTATCACCTCCGATCATGGAACTAAGTTGAACTATGTTCCAAAAAGCGTCATTGTTCTTGGTGGCGGCGTTATTGGTTCTGAATTCGCCTCAGTCTGGAAGTCATTTGGTAGTGAAGTCACAATTGTTGAAGGACTACCCCGTTTGATTGCACTTGAAGACGAATCCTCAAGCAAGCAGCTAGAACGAGCATTCCGCAAGCGTGGGATTAATCTTGAGTTAGGCGTTAGATTCGCTTCAGCTGTTAAGAACAAAAAAGATGTGACCGTTACATTAGAAGACGGTAAGTCATTAACAGCTGAGTTATTGATGGTTGCCGTGGGTCGCGGACCCGTCTCGGACAATATTGGATACCAAGAGCAAGGCATAACTATGGATCGTGGCTACGTGATTGTTGACGATAAATGCCGAACAAATATTCCAGGTATATGGGCAGTTGGTGATTTGATCCCGACATTGCAGTTGGCCCATGTTGGATTTGCAGAGGGTATTTTAGTTGCAGAGGAAATCGCAGGGTTAAACCCTCGTCCAATTAATTACGATGGTATTCCTCGTGTCACCTATTCAGACCCTGAAGTTGCATCTGTTGGTCTAACGACTGCTGAGGCCAAAAATCGTGGCCACGATGTCGTAGAACTAACCTATGACTTAGCCGGAAATGGAAAAGCACAGATTCTTAACACCTCTGGCTCAATTAAATTAGTTGCACAAAAGGATGGCCCAGTTTTGGGTATACATATGGTTGGTGCACGCGTTGGCGAATTACTCGCAGAGGCCGAATTAATTTATAACTGGGAAGCACGCGCTAGTGATGTTGCTCCATTGATTCATGCACATCCAACACTTTCAGAAGCTATGGGCGAGGCCCATATGGCACTTGCCGGCAAACCACTTCACGCACACGGATAACCACTAGGAGAAGATAATGACATTTTCTGTAACGATGCCAGCACTTGGTGAAAGTGTTAGCGAGGGAACAGTAACTCGTTGGTTAAAGGCTGAAGGCGATCATGTAAATGTTGATGAGCCACTTCTAGAAGTTTCTACCGATAAAGTTGACACCGAGATTCCTTCACCAGTTTCTGGAACACTCCAGAAAATTGTTGTTCAGGTAGACCAGACAGTTCCCGTTGGTGCAGAACTTGCAGTGATCTCAGATGGTGCTTCAGCAAGCGCGTCATCTACAGTTGCGGCACCCGTTGTTGCGGCACCCGTTGTTGCGGAACCCGTTGTTGCGGCACCCGTTGTTGCGGAACCCGTTGTTGCGGCACCCGTTGTTGCGGCACCCGTTGTTGCGGCACCCGTTGCGCCAGCACCAACTTCTAATTCTGCAGGCACAATAATTACCATGCCTGCTCTAGGAGAAAGTGTCAGTGAAGGAACAGTTACTCGATGGTTAAAAAACATCGGCGATACGGTTGCAGCTGATGAAGCATTGCTAGAGGTTTCAACAGACAAAGTAGATACAGAGATTCCCTCACCTGTCGCTGGCACATTATTAGCGATTGATGTAGCAGTTGATACAACCGTGCCCGTCGGAGCAAGATTAGGTTTAATCGGATCTGCCGGAGCAGTTGTTGTCCCTGCAGCACCGGTTGTTGCGCCTCCAGTTGTTGCAGCGCCTGCAGCGCCGGTTGTTACACCTCCAGTTGCAGCGCCGGTTGTTGCACCAGTTGTTGCAGCACAAGTTGCTCAACCTCAAGATGCATATGTCACTCCCCTAGTGCGCAAACTCGCATCCGAATTAGGGGTTAATCTCTCTAACGTTAAAGGAACTGGCATCGGTGGTCGAATTCGACGAGAAGATGTAGAGGCGGCTCGTCCAGCGGCTGCTGCACATGTAGCAAGTTCACCTGCTGTTGCGCCCGCTCCTACTGCAGCTCGAACTTCCGCCGTTACGATCTCACCACTTCGTGGAACAACCGTCACCATGTCACGCCTTCGCAAAGTAATCGCAGCGCGCATGGTTGAATCTCTTCAGGTAAGTGCTCAGTTAACTACCGTTGTAGAAGTAGATGTCACAAAGATTTCAAGATTGCGTGATCGCGCTAAAGCTAGCTTCGAAAATCGTGAAGGTGTGAAACTGTCATTCCTTCCATTCTTTGCTGTTGCCGTGTGTGAAGCGTTAAAACAGCATCCAGTATTGAATTCTTCAGTTGAAGGCGATCAAATTACCTACCATGGTGCCGAGCATCTGGGAATTGCTGTTGATACAGAACGTGGCCTATTGGTGCCAGTAATTGCAAATGCCGGCGATCTCAACATGGGCGCAGTGGCGAGAAAGATTGCAGATCTTGCAGCGCGCACACGCGATAACAAAGTAACACCGGATGAATTAGGTGGTGGAACTTTCACACTGACTAATACTGGAAGTCGCGGAGCTCTATTTGACACTCCTATTATCAGTCAACCACAAGTAGCAATTCTTGGACTTGGCGCAGTTGTAAAGCGTCCCATGGTTGTTAAAGGTGATGACGGTGGAGAAAGTATTGCAATTAGATCTATGGTCTATCTTGCACTTTCTTATGATCATCGAGTAGTTGATGGAGCAGATGCAGCTCGATTCTTAACTACTCTTAAAGAGCGTCTAGAAGGTGGCGCGTTTGAATCTGATCTAGGTCTCTAATATGGTCAAGTTCACCGCTCAACGTATTGCTGTAACTGGAGCCTCAGGATTAATTGGCAGTGCTTTAGTTGGGCATTTAAAGTCACAAGGTCATTCGGTCCAACGTTTAGTTCGCCGCACTCCAATCTCTTCTGATGAAGTGCAATGGGATCCAACGACAGGATTTGTTGACCTAGAACCACTCAATGGTGTTGATGCAGTCATTCATTTAGCTGGAGTAGGAGTTGGTGACAAGCGTTGGAATAAAAAATACAAAGCTGAGATTTTAAATTCAAGGCTTTTGGGCACAACAGCTATCGCAGCCGCTGTAGCAGAACTGAAACCTCAAGTATTTATCTCGGCATCAGCAATTGGTTGGTACGGGGAAAGTGGAAATCGCGCAGTTGTTGAAAACGATCGCTTTGGGGATGATTTTCTTGCCACTGTCTGTCGCGAATGGGAAGCAGCAGCGGATTTAGCTGTTGGGGTGCGAACAGTAAAACTGCGTACCGGTTTAGTTCTAGATCCCACAGGTGGCGCACTAGGAAAAATGCTTCCTCTGTTTCGTTTTGGTCTTGGCGGAAAGCTAGGGAGCGGAAAACAGTGGTGGTCATGGATTACATTGCATGATCAAATTAGAGCAATAGTGTTTGCTCTTGAAAATCCCATTTCTGGTCCAGTCAACATTACAACTCCAAATCCGGTTACAAATCAGGAATTTACATCTGCCTTAGCTCGCGCCATGCATCGCCCGGCATTATTTCCAGCGCCCGCCTTTGCATTAAAAATTGCTTTGGGTGGATTCTCTTCGGAGGTACTAGGTTCAAAGAAAGTCATGCCACAAGCTCTTCAAGACGCAGGATTTGTTTGGGATTATCCACATATCTCAGAAGCTTTAGCTGAATTAGTTAAAGATTAAGTCACTTACAAGTCGTCCGGAAAACAAGGCACCTTGCTGGGATGGAACCATCCTGTGATCTCCTACAACATAGAGTTGATCATTAATTTTGAGCTCTTGCGATAAACCTTTACCTGGGTTTTGAATTGGTAAAGCGGTCGGAATCTCATACTTGGCAATTAACTGCCAATTATGTGTTGGCACAGACCAGATTTGCGCTAGATGTCTGCGTACATCCGACTCTGTAATACTTAAACCAGTAGTTGTTGAAACTAAATGGGCTCCGCTAGGTGCATAGTTTGTGGAGATGTCAGATATAACAACTGAGTTGATTATCGGTCCTCTGTTGAGTCCATCCACAACTAATCGGCCAGTTCCCGAAGGATTATCCTCAACTGCGTGATACCAGGTAATACAACCAGCCATTTTTGGGACCTGACCAATTCCCAAAAGTTGCGCAGCTGTTGTCGCATCAGTAGCAACAACAATTTTATCTGCTGTAAGAACGCCATCTGAACTGTGGACTTTGCCATCAGTAATACGATCTACTTGAACGTTATATGAAATGTTTGAAACTTGATTTGCTAACGCGTAAGAAAGTTGTCCTACCCCATTTTTTGGTACTCCGATTGAACCTGAGACAAAACTTCGAAGTATTTGCTGGCCGTACTTGGCATCCACATTCTTCGGATCAGTCAGGAAAACACCCTGCAGGAAGGGACGTAGCACCCTTTCATAGGTTAAGCCACATCGTATGAGCGCATTGGAAAGAGGCTCATTTTTGGCGGTTGCTCCATAAACAAAAGCTAATAGGGAGAATTTTTCAAACAGTGAACCCAATGTTGAATCAAATGCTGAGCGAAATGCATTTCGGGGATCACCAATCAAATGACGGCTTGTATCCATCGCTACTTCAATTACACGTGGTGCAACTACAAAATCAATCTCTTTCACAACATTCAACTCTTTTAAAGCCGGATAATTAGCATTTATTAATTGAAATCCGCGATCACAGATGAATCCATCAATCACATCACTTGTAACTCTTCCCCCTGGACGATCTGAGGACTCGACAATGCGCACATTGGCGCCACGAGATTGCAAGTGAATTGCCGCGTTTAGACCGGCAAGACCTGCGCCGATGATCAAAACTTCTGGAACTTTAGCCACGTTCCCCGATCTCTCTTGCTTGATCGATTATTTGTGCTACGAGTAGCGCATCATTAGTTGAAACTGGCCATGGAGCACCGTTAATAATTGCCTGCTCAACTTGCAAATAGAAATGACCATAATTACCCGGAACTGATTCGATTCTCTCAATCTCGTCACCACGATGAATAAATGCCTCAGAGGTTGTTGGAATCGTCCACGTTCCATTTTCAGGAAATTTTCCAGCACGCAAAAACGCTTCTTGCGGATCTAAATCATTAATGACAAGTGCGCCTTTGGTTCCCAGTATTCGAATTCGTGGACCTGGTGCACCAACTAATGCGCTAGCCGAAAGATAAGAATCGACACCAGATTCGTGCTGAAGAACCAATACCGAATCGTCATCTGAACCTGACCTCAAAGAACGTACCGATGCAGTAACCAATTTAGCTGGCCCAAACCAATCAATTGCTGTAGAAATCAAATGAGGTTGTAGATCAAGTAACTGGCCTCCACCTTGCTCGGCGCTCATACTTTCTCGCCAAGAATTAGGATTAAGCTCTGGTCTAAAACGTTCGAAACGCGAATCCAGTCGATGTATCTCACCTAGTGTGTTACTGGCTAAGACTTTCTTGATTGTTAATGCATCACTATCCCAGCGTCGGTTGAAAAACGTCGTGACTTCGACATTCTTGGATTTGGCAGCAGAAATAATCTGCTGAACCTCTGGGGCTGTTCTTCCCATGGGCTTATCAATAACCACTGGAATTCCTTTGCTTATCCCTGTCAGAGCCTGCTCGGCATGAACTAAATTTGCTGAGGCAACAACCAAGAGATCAATATCGAGTTGAACTAACTCTGAAATTGAACCGACAACCTTTGTATTCGGAAAATCCAAAAGCGCATGGGAGCTACGTTCTTTGCTTGTTGTTAGAACGCCAACAACATTAAAGCCACAGCCTTTGAGCAAAGGAGCATGGAAGTACCGACCTGCTAAGCCGTATCCTGCGATTCCGACTTTAAGAGTCATTTTTTCCTTTACTTACTTTGTAATTTAGAAGGCCACCATACTTTTCCGCCAATATCGTGAACCATAGCTGGAACCAATATTGTTCGAACGATCATCGTGTCTAATAAAACACCAAAGGCAACTGCAAATCCCAACTGTGCCAAGAAGACAAGTGGCAATACGCCGAGTACACCAAATGTTGCAGCCAGAACGATTCCTGCAGAGGTGATGACGCCACCTGTCACAGTTAATCCTTTGATCACTCCAGCACGTGTGCCGATTTTTGCACTTTCTTCTCGCACTCTTGTCATTAGGAAAATGTTGTAGTCAATTCCAAGAGCAACTAAGAATATGAAGGCAAATAGTGGGAAGGAAGTGTCTGCGCCTTTGAATCCAAAAATATGCTCAAAAACTAATTGGCATGCGCCGAGAGTTGCAAAATAGGACAAAACAACAGTGCCCAGCAGAAGTCCGGCTGCAAAAATACTTCGCAGCAATAGACCCAAAATAATCGTGATCAGGATCAAGACTATTGGAATGATAGTCCGATTGTCGTGATTTGCAGCAACATCTGTATCAAAGGCAACAGCCGTTGAACCACCAACTAAAATCCCTGGATCGATTGCATGCACCGCATCTCTGATTTTTGGCACTACATCTCGAGCTTCTACGCTGTCCGGATTGAGTGAAAGAGTTGCGTTAAGAATGACTTTCCCATCGACAATCTTGATCTCAGCCGGTGGTTGACCAGGAACTGCGGGAGCGTTACGCAAAGGTTCTACAGATGCAACGCCATCAACCTGCATCAAAGCCGCTGTAATGGGAGCAATCTGTTCTTGTTTAATAACAACCTCTGTTGGCTGTCCTGATCCCCCAGGGAAATGTTCACCCAAGAATTCCAAGCCAACGACAGAATCTGGTCTTTGAGTAAATTGGTCAACAGAAGATAATCCTCGTGCATTCAAGGTTGTGGAAAATCCTGCCAAAATTGTCAAACCAATTGCTGTACCAATCCAGAGTTTTCGAGGACGTTTTGCCACAAGTGCACCAACTTTTGCCCATGAACCATCTAGTTGGGAGTTAACGTCATCATGTCTAGGAATGCGTGGCCAGAAGACCCATCGTCCAAATGCAACAAGCAAGGCTGGCAACAAAGTTAATATCGTTATCACCGAACATATAATTCCGATTGCGCCAACTGGCCCTAAACCTCTGTTTCCAGAAAGATCACTGAGCAATAAGACCATCAACGCAGTTGTTGTTGTTGCACCGGATGCAACGATTGGTTCAACCACACCTTTTAAGGCAGCTTTCATTGCATTAAATGGCGTATCAAAGTGGTGAAGTTCTTCACGGTATCTGGCAATTAATAGCAACGCATAATCTGTCGCCGCACCGAGAACTAGAACGGAGAGAATTCCTTGGGACTGGCCATTGAGATCAATCACATCATTTTTTGTTAACAGATAAATGAATCCACCGGCAGTTGAAAGTGCAATGACTGCTGAAAAGAGTGGAAGAATCCAAAGGACAGGTGAACGATAAACAACGATCAAAATCAGAGCAACAACGATCAACGTTGTAAACAACAAGGAAGAGTCAATCCCTTCAAATGCTCCAAAGAGATCACCCAAGATTGCACCAATACCGGTTACATTTGAAACTAG
The DNA here is from genome assembly GCA_009704445.1 of Actinomycetota bacterium. Lineage (GTDB taxonomy): Bacteria > Actinomycetota > Actinomycetes > Nanopelagicales > Nanopelagicaceae > Planktophila. The sequence continues at coordinate 21,927 of WLED01000001.1, read as the reverse complement.
GCCATTTGAGCTTGCATACTCAATTGCATCTTCACGTAAGGTTTCAATTAGTTCAGGTAAGACTGGTTTATTGTCTGGCAACAAATCAGTAGCAACATCTGCGCTAAAAGGAAGTGTTACCAGTAATGCTTCGCCATCAGGTGATGGGATGGCAAAGATTTGTTCTCCGGGATTTAAATAGGTGGATATGGGAACATCACTCGTACCAATATTTTTTGCTCCAAGTTGAGCAAGGTGGATGTTTAATCCTGCAATTTTTTCAGCATCAATTTCGCCTCGGTATAGAACGAGTGTTGGAAGGCTCTGATTCTCTGAGTCATTGAACTGCGCTATGACCTTTGAAGCTTGAGTCGATTCGGCGCTATCAGGCAAAAATGCTGAGTTGTCATTTTCTTGAACAGTAGACAACTTGCCAAACAAAGGTCCCATGACACCGCTTGTTCCGAACCACAAGAAAATAACGATTAATGCATAAACGAGTGGACGACGGCTTTTCTTTGTTGTGCTCACGATTTTAGGGGCCTTTCCTGGTTTCTACTGTCGCTGTGCGCGGCCCGATTGGGCATGGAGCAAGCCTACCTTTAGGATTAGAGGGTGCCCCACCTTGTAACTGATGTAGAGAAAGTAATTTCTGTCTCTCGTTATGAAACCATGGAGTACCAGCAGGCGTGGCAGTTACAAAGAGAGTTACATGCTGATGTGGCCAACGGGATTCGGGAAAATACCCTTGTGCTTCTAGAGCACCCTTCGGTTTATACAGCTGGCCGACGAACAGAAGATTTTGAGCGCCCTCTAGATGGAAGCAATGTAATTGACGTTGATCGTGGCGGAAGAATTACATGGCACGGTCCTGGTCAGTTGGTTGGTTATCCCATCATCAAACTTTTAGAACCTACAGAGGTTGTTGGATTTGTACGCGAAATTGAAAGCGCACTGATAAATGTTTGTTCCGATCTTGGAGTGAGCGCTTTGCGCATAGAAGGACGTTCAGGAGTTTGGATTGTTGACTCCCAAGGAGATCGAAAGATTGCAGCTATTGGAGTAAGGGTTGCAAAAGGTGTAACCATGCATGGATTTGCAATCAATGTAAATCCAGATTTGAAAGCTTATGACCAGATAGTGGCATGTGGCATTAGAGATGCTCAAGTGACTTCCTTACACAAAGAATTAGGGCGAGAGATAACGGTCGCTGAAGTTACGAACATTGTTGAAACTCAAGTTTTGAAATCTTTGCGAAAGCTCTGCGCATGACAATGGCACCAGAAGGTCGCAAACTAATTCGAATCGAAGCTCGAAATGCTCAAACACCGATCGAACGTAAACCCGAGTGGATTAAGACTCGCGCCAACATGGGCCCGGAGTACACACGTCTTCGTGCGTTAGTTAAGAGTGAAGGCCTGCATACAGTTTGCCAAGAGGCTGCCTGTCCAAACATATTTGAATGTTGGGAAGACAAAGAAGCTACATTTCTAATCGGCGGAGATAGATGTACTCGTCGCTGCGATTTTTGCAATATCGATACAGGAAAACCTCTTCCAATTGATCGAGAAGAGCCTCGTAAAGTTGCCGAATCCGTGCGTTCTATGCAACTTCGCTACGCGACAATTACCGGTGTTACTAGAGATGATTTAGAAGATGAAGGCTCATGGCTTTACGCCGAGACCATTCGAATGGTCCATCAACTCAACCCTGGCACGGGAGTTGAAATGTTAGCCCCGGACTTCAATGCAAATCCTTCGCTCCTTAATCCAATCTTTGAAACACGGCCTGAAGTATTTGCTCATAACTTGGAAACAGTCCCCCGTATCTTCAAGCAGATTCGACCAGCTTTCACCTACGAAAAATCCTTGAAAGTTATCGGCATGGCGCAAGATTTTGGGCTCATAACAAAATCAAACTTGATTTTAGGATTGGGTGAAACCAGAGAAGAGATTTCACAAGCTCTACGTGATCTACACAATGCAGGATGCGACCTGATTACGATCACACAGTATTTGCGTCCCACACAAACACACCACCCTGTCGAGCGTTGGGTGAAGCCAGAAGAGTTTGTTGAGTTGGCGCAAGAAGCCGAAGAGATCGGATTTTTGGGCGTTATGAGCGGCCCACTTGTTCGCTCAAGTTATAGAGCTGGCCGTTTATACAAACAAGCAATGGAGAAAAAGGCTACCCGTGGCTGACCTGGTCTACCCGCCAGTTATTTTCTTAGTTAAAGGCTTTTGGAAGTACCTCGGATTGCAGTTTAACTTCCGAGGACAAGAGCACATTCCCCACAAAGGTGGTGCGATACTTGCCATCAATCACGTTGGATATTTAGACTTTGCAATAGCCGGAACTGCTGTATTGCCAACCAAACGTTATGTTCGTTTTATGGCAAAGAAAGAAATCTTCAACCACAAAATCGCAGGTCCATTGATGCGAGGAATGCACCATATAAACGTTGATCGAAGCAATGGTGGCCCTTCATTTGATGCTGCATTAAGAGCACTAAAGTCGGGTGAGATAATTGGCATTTTCCCAGAGGCAACTATCTCTGTTAGTTTTGAAATAAAAGAAATTAAATCTGGAACCATTCGCCTTGCTATTGAGTCGGGGGCCCCTGTTATTCCAACAATAGTCTGGGGAAGCCAACGAGTTATTACGAAGGGGTTAAAGCCCAACTTCAAAAGAAACCACTTCCCTATTTCGGTTGTTTGTGGTGATCCAATCTTCTATCCCCCAACTGCAAACGTAGAGCAGTCACAAGTGCATTTGCGCAAAGTAATGCTGGAAATGCTCCATGAAGTTCAGAAGTCCTACCCAGATAACCATGCGGGCCAGCGTTGGGCGCCGGCTCGTCTTGGTGGAACAGCGCCGGCTCCACTAAACTAAATCTATGTTCAAGAGAAAATCCAAAGAAAAGAAAATCAAGACACCTCGTTTTCAAACCTTCCGTGATGCTTACGCCGTAACCAAACAGGTCAAGCCATGGATTTCAATCGCCCTTATCGCAACGTTTCTTGTGACATGGGCTATCGGAGTCGGAATCGGTATCGCAATCGGTCAACCTGTCTATCTTGGTTTTGTTTTCCTTCCTATAGCACTCTTGGCTGCAATGCTTCTTTTCACTCGCCAAGCCGGTAGCGCTGCATACGTTTCTATTGAAGGTCAAATGGGAGCAGGTGCAAGCGTTCTTATGGCCATACGCAAAGGGTGGACTACAACTCCTGCGGTAGCAGTATCTCGTAATCAAGACATGGTGCATCGAAGTGTTGGTCGCGCTGGAATTGTTATTTCGGGTGAAGGTAGTGACTCTGTAAAGCAGATGATGAGTGATGAACGAAAGAAAGCAGAGCGCTTTGCACCTGGGGTGCCAGTCATAGAGATTTTGATTGGTAATGAAGAAAACCGAGTACCAATTAGGAAGTTACAAAAAGAAATGCGTCGACTTCCAAAGAAATTAACAGCTCACCAGATGCGCGAAGTCCGTGCACGCCTAAAAGCTGTTGGCGGAATGTCGATGCCAATCCCTAAGGGGCCAATTCCAACACGTGGGGGAAAGATTCGTTAATTTCGAATCAGTATTGTTTGGCTAAACCTTTCATGTAGGCCTCTTCCCTCTTCATCAAAGGTAATTGCAAAGATCACAGTCAGCAACAAGGCGCTACGAATAAACGCTTGCCGAGCATTAATTGGGCCACCATCAACATAGCGAATAATTCTGATTCCAAAGATTCGATGTCCTAAAGATGCACCCTGAAGCCACGAGAGAATGAAAATCTGAGTAAAGAAAAGACCCAAGACGTAAAAAGGGCGATTGGGCACTGTTGCGCCAATTCCTCCAGAAATTGCCGTGATTATGAAATAGCAGGAAAGCCAATCCAGCATCAAGGCAGCAAATCTGCGGCCAAGGCTCACACGCACAGCTTCGTATCTCATGTGGCAAGGATAACCTCCACCACTGCCAGACGTAACACGGATTTAACACAGTGGTTATGTTTTTGACCTCATCTGGACTTAGGGTTTGACTACAAAAGCGGGCCTAGAACTCAACGTTGAGCAGGGTACGCATTACATGTGAAATTGGGAGAAGCATGTTTAAGAATGCATCAGAAATTTTTGCCTTTATAAAAAAGGAGAACGTCAAGCTTGTTGATGTTCGCTTTACTGACTTGCCGGGAATTCAACACCACTTCAATGTGCCAGTTGAATCTTTCGATGAAGCTGTCTTTACAGATGGCTTAATGTTTGACGGATCATCGATTCGTGGTTTCCAAACAATCAATGAGTCAGATATGAAACTTTTGCCGGTTCCAGAGTCTGCTTATCTGGATCCATATCGCAAAGAGAAGACTCTTATTATTATCTTCTCCGTTCATAATCCTGTTGATAACACGCCATATAGCCGCGATCCTCGTGGGGTAGTGGCAAAAGCTGTTGACTACATGCGATCACTTGGATTCGCTGACACTGCATTTTTTGCGCCAGAAGCTGAGTTCTATGTCTTTGACAGCGTTCGCTTTAAGACAGACATCAATACTGCCGTCTATGAGATTGAATCATATGAGGGTGCATGGAACACAGGAGTTGAGCATGATGCTGACGGAACTCCTAACCGTGGATATCGCACTCGCGTAAAGGGAGGTTACTTCCCAGTTTCACCAACAGATCAGTATGCAGACCTTCGCGACGAAATGGTTATGCAACTTGGAAAAGTTGGTTTGCTCGTTGAGCGTTCACACCATGAGGTTGGAACTGCAGGACAAATGGAGATTAATTACCGTTTCACAGATATTCTCTCGGCTGGCGATGATGTTATGAAGTTTAAGTACGTCATTCGCAACACCGCATGGGAAGGTGGAAAGACAGCAACGTTTATGCCTAAGCCACTCTTTGGAGATAACGGTTCTGGAATGCACGTTCACCAGTCCCTTTGGAAAGATGGAAAACCTTTGTTCTATGAGGCAGGAACATATGGAGATCTTTCCGATATGGCTCGCTGGTATATCGGTGGTCTCTTGAAGCACGCACCGTCACTTCTTGCATTTACCAACCCAACTGTTAACTCATATCGACGACTTGTTCCTGGTTATGAGGCTCCAGTTAATCTTGTGTACTCAGCTCGCAACCGTTCTGCTTGTATCCGTATCCCAATTACTGGATCAAGTCCTAAGGCAAAGCGCATTGAGTTCCGTTGTCCAGATCCATCATCAAATCCATATTTGGCCTTTGCTGCAATGCTTATGGCAGGCCTTGATGGAATTGTTAACAAAATTGAACCACCTGCCCCAGTGGATAAGGATCTATATGAACTCGAAGGAGAAGAGGCAGCCTCTATCCCTCAGGTTCCAGGTTCATTAGATGCTGTACTTAATTCATTAGAAAAGGATCATGACTTCTTAACTAAGGGTGGAGTCTTTACTAAGGACCTCATCGAAACATGGATCGAATGGAAACGAAAGAACGAAGTGGATTATGTGCGTCTTCGCCCACATCCAGCTGAGTTCGAACTCTATTACGATCTATAAAAAGACGTCCTAATAAAGCCCGCTCTTAATTTTGAGAGCGGGTTTTGTTTTGCCTTGAATTAAGCAGATTGACGTGCAAAGATCTTAAACAAAATAGTACTTATGGCACCGCTAACAAGTGATGCGATAATTACCGCGAAAATTGCTAACTCTTGGATAGCGCGCTCATCAAAAGCCAAATTCGCAATGAAGATGGCAACTGTAAAGCCAATACCAGCGGCGCTTCCGGTGGCAAGAATCTTTAATGTATTTGCACCCTCTGGATACTCTCCCAGTCCAACTTTTTTGGCACCCCAACTGGAGAGAACTATTCCGACAGGCTTTCCAACTACTAAGCCAAAGAAAATACCCCAAGCTATGGGTGAATTAATGGCAGCAGTAATCGATCTCTGAGAAATTTCAACACCAGTGTTTGCAAAGGCGAACAATGGAACAATTAAAAAGCTGCTATACGGATGTAGTTTGTTCTCAAGCCACTCGATTATTGAAACCACACTATCTTCGGCATCGATTAAATTTGTGTCTTTTCTAGCAATATTTGGAGTCATCATTCCAAGCACAACTCCGGCTAAGGTGGGATGGATTCCACCTCGATACATGCAGTACCAAAGCAAAGCTCCAAGAGGAACATAGACAAAGATCTGATTGATTTGGAGCTTCTTGAGTGCAACAATAAAGACAACAGTGAGCAAGGCGCCTGCAATCCAACCCGGGACTATTCCTGTTGAGTAAACAAATGCAATAACTAAAATAGCTCCAATGTCATCGATTACAGCTAGAGCCAGCAAAAATGTGCGTAGCGATGCCACAGCATGACTCCCAATAATTGCTAACAATCCAACGGCTAAAGCAATATCCGTGGCAACAGCTACTCCCCAACCACCTGGTGCCTCTCGGCCTGCAATGAGTAGGTAGATCATTGCGGGAACTGCCATTCCACCTAATGCTGCAACGAAAGGCATGACTGCTTTTTTAAAGCTAGAAAGATGACCTGAAGTTAACTCGCGCTTTATCTCAAGACCTACAACAAAGAAGAATAGAGTCATGAAGATGTAGTTAATAACCTTGAGCATAGTGAGCTTTAAATAAATGGAATCATTTCCCAAAGAAAATTGCATCTCTAGAAACGAGAAGTAGGTTTCAGAGATGGGCGAATTGGCAATGATTAAACCAAGAGCTGAAGCGATAAGAATCAGAATTCCACCTGATGATTCGCGATGAAGAAAATCGCGCATCGGACGTATCGAGCGGTTCATGTACCTAAAGTATCACTGAGCAACTATGAACGAAGGTTGATTAACCTGGCTGAGAGCCCTCTTGTGAGGAAATAGTTTTTCTTGAAAGAATTATGTGGCCTAGAAAACCGATGAGTAAAGCAAATATGACTCCAACATTCGCGTATGCCCAAGCTCCGTCTTTTCCACCAATAGCCTGCATTAAATAACCCTGCCAGGCTAGCCACGATGCAAAGGTATTTGTTACAAAACCCCAGCCAATAAAGGTTCCTACCGCCATTAAGAGAATTGACCTTTTGTTCACATTGCCATAAATGCCGTTTCTATCAAACAAGGCCTCTTCGCTGTAGGGCTTTTTTCTCATAACTACATCAGCAACAAAAATACCTGACCAAACGGCAACTGGGACACCCAAAGTAATAAGAAAACCTTGGAATGGGTAGAAAAAGTTGTTAGCAATCCAAACTATGTAAATTGCACCAACCAACATAATTACTGAATCAATGAGTGCAGCGTAGTGTCGTTTAACGGGTAAGCCGATAGCGATCAGTGCCAAACCTGATGAGTACAAATCAAGTATCGCTCCACCAACTAATCCCAAAATCGCTATTAATGCGAAAATTATCAAGTACCAAGTAGGCAAAAGTGTGGTGAGTGCACCAATTGGATCGTTAGCAATTGCTTCGCTTAGATCAGAGTTACTTGCTGATAACGCTGTTCCATAGATTACCAAAAGGATCGGTACCACAGAGGCTCCAAGAACTGTCCACCCTACAACCGCTTTACTTGAAACCGAACGTGGCAAATACCTCGAGTAATCTGCAGCGCAATTTACCCAACCCAAGCCGATTCCAGTGACAGCAAAAATTACTGCACCGATAAACGCTTGAGAAGATCCATCCTTTATGGACGTAACAATCTGCCAATTAACGTTGTCAAAAGTAAGGCCAAGGTAAACAGCTGTCATTGCTACTGTCGTTATCGTGAGAATCTTTTGAATTCTCATAATCATATTAAATCCAAGGACCCCGCCCAACATAGTTAATCCAACGGCTAAAACAAATCCCATAACGAGTGCGAGATTGTTATCTATACCTGTGAATCTAGAAAAAACGGTACCTGTTGCAAGTGTGGCAAGAGAGACAAGGACTGTTTCCCAGCCAACAAATACAAGGTAAGAAAGAAATCCGGGTACAACGCTACCCTTCACGCCGAATGAAGCTCGAATTAAAACTGTGGTTGGGGCATTAGAGCGTTTCCCTGCCAATGAACTTATTCCAACTAAAAAGAATGAGCCCAACGTTCCTATGATCGCCGCTGCTGTGGCCTGTCGAAAAGAGATTCCAAATCCTAGAAAGAACGCTCCATATGAAAGTGCGAGCAAGGAGACATTAGCTCCAGCCCACGGCCAAAAAAGTAAACTAGGCTTGCCTTTTCTCTCTGACTCTTGAATTACATTCGTCCCGTTTACCTCAAGATCAAATGCTTGCATGGCCTCATCTTCTCACTCAAATTAGGTTGTGACTTCTCTAAAGTTTCTTCACTTATTCGTTCGTACTTGTGAACTTTCCAATGAAGAGACTTCTATTTTCTCTCATTTTTTTCGTTGCGCATTTTTACAAAGTACCTAACGGCGAAAACAACGAGAAATACTGCCATCACTATCGCGCCGATACTTAGGTCTGTCTTTTCATCAGATGCCGTAGCGGTCGTTGTTGGTTCAATCATCTCTGTTGCCTCAAATCCAGGTGAGGCTTCAAATGTGTAACTTCCCTCAACAGGATGGCCATCTTCTGAAACTATGCGGTATTGCACTGTAAATACTCCCCCTACGCTTTGATCCGATACTTGAGTAGAAATCTTTGCACCTTCAATAACAGCTTCTTCTGAACTGACAACTAATCCTGTCGAGTCGGTTACCTTGAGAGTATTTACAACTTCACCTTCAATAAGCTGTAACTCCCCATCAAATTCAATCCATACCTGACTAGGTGTTGGTGAGGATACGGAATCCATCAAAGGATATGACGTGACGATCTGTCCATGGGCAAAACTGATCGGCGAAGAGAGAATCAGGCATATACCAGCAAGGACCGCCACTGTTAATTTACGCATTTGTTGATTTTAGTCTAAAAAGAAATCGAGTAGGAAATCAGTAGTACCTGGAGTAACTGAGTATTTCTCGAGATCAGTGATTCCTTCACTCGCAAGAAGTAGATCATCAACAAAGAAATTTCCTGTGCACTCTTTAGAATCTCTATTCAAGATTATGTGCGCTGCATCGGCAAGAATTTGTGGGGTCCGACCAGCCAATGCGTCAATTCCTGGAATCATTTGAAGAGCTGCTGTGTCAATCACGGTACGCGGCCATAGGGCATTTACCGCAATCCCATCACGTTTAAACTCTTCTGCCATTCCCAGAACACACATACTCATTCCATATTTTGCCATGGTGTATGCAACGTGATTTTTAAACCAGATTGGTTTCATAGATAACGGAGGTGAAAGATTAAGAATGTGTGGGTTTCTGCCATCTTTGGCCGACTCACGCAGATGAGGAAGAGCAGCTTGTGAAGTAAGAAAAGTGCCACGAACGTTTACATCAAACATTAAATCAAATCGCTTGGCAGGTGTCTGATCAGTCTTTGTAAGGTTAATTGCACTTGCATTGTTAATGACAATGTCGATTCCACCGAATGCATCTACAGTTTTCTTTATTGCCTCTTCGATAGCTAACTCATCACGTATATCGCATTGAAGGGCAAGTGCCTTCCCGCCTGCTGCTTCAATCTCGGCTGCAGCTGTAAAAATCGTTCCAGGAAGTTTTGGATTTGGATCAGCCGTCTTAGCGGCGATTGCAATTGAAGCGCCATCAGCTGCCGCCCTCAATGCAATTGCAAGACCTATTCCGCGTGAACCGCCAGTGATGAAGATGCGTTTTCCAGAGAGAGACATTACTTACCCTTCTTTGACATAAATTTCATGAAAGCTTCCATTGCTTCTTCGGATTGAAGAGCCATTGCAAAGATTTCAAATTCGGCTTTCATGACAGCAGCAACTGCGTCATGCGATCTGGCTTTTAGAAGAGCCTTCGTATTAATGATGGCTTGCGGAGGCTGTTCTGCGATTAGCTGAGCGATTTTCATGGCTGCATTGAGAGGGTCGTTATCAATTGACGTGACTAAGCCCATTTCTATGGCTGACGGTGCATCAAAGCTCTCCCCAGTCATGAAGATTCGTGCCGCTCTTTGATAACCGACTAACTGGGGAAAAAGAAAACTCGATCCAGCCTCTGGTACTAAACCTAGCGATGCAAAAGGCATAGAAAACTTGGCGGTTGAACTTGCCACTACAACATCGCAGTGGAGCAACATTGTTGTTCCTACACCGACTGCATTGCCATTTACTGCAGCGATGAGAGGCTTTGGGAAATTAAGCAGTGATTCTAAAAATTGTGAAACTTCAGAGGACTCACTTGTAGGCGGATTGTTCATAAAATCTGAAATATCATTTCCGGCCGTGAAATGCTGGCCTTCACTCGTCAGAATCACAGCTCGAATGCCGAAGTCTCCTGCAGCTTCATTGAGGCCTGTTGCTAAGCCTGAATACATCGAACGCGTCAAGGCATTCATCTTTGCGCTGCGATTGAAACTTAAAACCAGGATGTTGCCTTCTTGCCTACTCAAAATTTCACTCATTGACCTATCTTATGGGGTGACTTATGGAAAAAATAGGAACATACTGGCTAAGACGCGGAAAGGCGGCACCAGTAATGGTCAGAGACATCACAATTTCGACTAGAGAGTTAACTCCCTTTGAAAAATTAGTCCTTGAACTAGTCTGCCAAGGAAAATCTAACGCAGCGATCGCCACCCAAACTTCCCACAACGAAAAAGTCATTGAGAATACTGTGAGTCGAAGCGCTCAGGTGTATGGCATAAAATCGGATCCCGAAACTAACTTACGAGTTCTACTTGCTCTTGCCTTTCGCACTCATTATGGAGATCAGGCATTCGATCGATTAGATGTGCCTTGCAGTCACTTTGAAATAGGCGCTGATGGTGTATCAACATGTAATCGACACATTGATTAATTGTATTAATTGATTCGTCAGTCCTAGCTTTCATTAAATTCTCTTCCTTCAATTTCACTAGCAAGATTGAGTGGAGGCACTCATGCACTCTTCTGCGAGTGCTAACCCCACCTAAATTTTGATTTAAAGGTTGTTGGGCCTAGTAAACATGTCCCGTGTTGATCGCATCGATCAATGTTTGAAAACATCCTATGAAGGAGAGAAAGATGAATCGCAGAACTTTCGACAAGATAGTTTCATTCGTGGGACTTGGTCTTGCGCTACTTTTATTTACATTTGCAGGACTTCTTAACTTTGGAGCCTCATTTGCAAATGAGAGCGTGAAAACACAACTGGAGAATCAAAACATTGCCTTTCCGGCAGAAGATAGTTTGCCGTCAGAAACTAAAGATCAATTGAAAAAATGGGCAGGGATGACAGTGAACACCGGTGAAATGGCACGCGACTACTCAGACCTTTATATATGGGAACACATGAAAGGCTCATCAATTGCTGTAACAGGAAAACCTTCCACATACTCTGAAGTATCAGGAACATACATGGGATTAGTCCGCGGAGGCGGAGCTGATGAAGCAACACTTACAAAGTATGCCGATCTTCGCCAGACATTGTTTATGGGAAATACATTACGTGGAATGCTTCTACAGGCATATGCATTTGGAACGATGGGCGTGATCGCCGGTTATGCAGCGATTGCAGCTTTTGGGGCCGGTTTATTGTTTCTACTCTTGGCAATTGCAGGATTTGTTCACCTTCGTCGCACTCCTAAAGAAGCGACGATTTAACCCTCAACTCTCCGTGAGTGGTTAAAGAAAAAGCCCCCGGGTATATCCGGGGGCTTTTTCTTTTAAGAGAGGAATATGGAAATTTCAGTTAACTACAAGTTGCCTCGCACATTAACGATCTAATTTTCCAGCGATGAAATCTTCTACCTTATTATGGGCTGCTTCATCAGTGTATTGAGTTGGTGGAGTCTTCATGAAATAGCTTGAAGGTGAGAGCAGTGCTCCACCAATCTTGCGGTCCAAGCCTATTTTTGCGCAGCGAAGTGCATCAATAATGACGCCAGCAGAGTTAGGTGAATCCCATACTTCCAACTTGTATTCCAGGTTCAGTGGAACATCACCGAAAGCGCGACCCTCGAGGCGAACGTAGGCCCACTTGCGATCATCTAACCAAGGAATGTAGTCCGAAGGTCCAATGTGAACGTTCTTCTCGCCAAGGTCGTGATCTAACTGTGACGTTACAGAGTTAGTCTTTGAAATTTTCTTAGATTCAAGACGATCACGCTCGAGCATGTTCTTGAAATCCATGTTTCCACCAACGTTTAATTGGTATGTGCGATCAAGGTGTACGCCGCGATCTTGGAACAGTTTTGCCATGATGCGGTGAGTGATAGTTGCGCCAACTTGGCTCTTGATGTCATCGCCAACAATTGGAAGACCTGCATCCGCAAATTTCTTCTCCCACACTGGGTCAGATGCGATAAATACTGGAAGTGCGTTAACGAATGCACACCCTGCGTCGATTGCGCACTGGGCATAAAACTTAGCCGCAACTTCAGAGCCCACAGGAAGGTAGCAGATCAGAACATCGACTGCTTCATCCTTAAGCGCCTTCACTACATCAACTGCTGGAGCGTCTGATTCCTTAATGGTCTCCTTGTAATACTTTCCAAGACCATCATTTGTAACTCCGCGTAGGACTGTGACTCCAGTCTTTGCTACGTTACTAAATTTAATGGTGTTATTTTCACTTGCCCAGATAGCATCTGCGAGATCTAGTCCCACCTTCTTTGCATCCACATCAAATGCGGCTACAAACTTAACGCTTGAGATGTGATAACCACCAACAACTGCATGCATAAGACCTGGAATTTCTTGATCTATTGCAGCGTCTTTGTAGTACTCAACACCCTGGACTAATGAGTTAGCGCAGTTTCCAACGCCAACGATTGCAACACGGATGTCGCCTTTACCGGTTGTGATTTTCACTTTATTTCCTCTCGGTTTTGATCATGTCTTCCAGCCAAGCGATCTCTCTGTCGGCTGATTCCAGTGAGTGACGTCGCCACTCCTCTAGATATTTATCGATACCCACGGGTGACTTCTCGAGTTCACCACGAAGGATTTCTGCTTTCTCCTTGAGGCGACGATGACGTCCCTCAAGAATTCTGACTCTGTTCTTCGCAGAGGTTGGTCCAAAAAATGCAAAACGAATTTCAAATCCTTCGTCTTCCCACGTCTCAGGTGTGACTGACTCAGTTAAAGTTGCAAACTTGCGAGCGCCAAGATCGGTAATCGCATAAACAATGCGCGATCGGCGAGTTGTTGATTCAACGGTTGACTCTTCAATCAATCCAGCTTCCATCATGCGGCGCAATTGGGGATAAAGAACGGAGAATGAAAGGGCTCGAAAAGGTCCAAAGATTGCGCCCATTCTCTTGCGCAGTTCATAGCCATGGAGAGGAGTTTGTGAAAGCAGTCCAAGGAGGGCGAATTCGAGAGACTCAGAACGTGAGCGCATTAGAACCTTCCTCTCCCTTTGTGTGACTCTTAACCGCTGAGCTGGGTAGCCCAAGATCTATTCCGTTGAATGTATCGAATGGATACATCGATAGAGAATCTAATCGGATATAGGCGTACAAGGCAACTTGGGCGCGCCCGAAGGGCTAAACCTCCCGCCTTTTCGGCCATGTCAGTGGATGCGTGGAGAATAAGGCCATGATCAAACCTGCAAAGCCCGCCCGCGAGAACATCTCCCCCTCAGACCTGACATTCGGCCTATCTACCTGCAAAAGATGTCTGTGGATCAAGTATTGGTACAAAGTGATTATGCCTGGGGCTTTTCCATTAGTCGGAACGATGGCAGCTCTTCAAGAAGAGCATTTTCAAGGGGCTGATATGCCAACGATCGATCCTTCTCTTCGACCTGGAAAAGTCTCCAAGTGGGGTGAATGGGTGAAAAGTAAGCCCCTTGTCGTTAATGGAGTTGAAACTCGTTGGAGGATTTTGGGTAAATACGATCTTGTTTCAACAAATGAGGATGGGACGATCGGCCTAATCGACTGCAAAGTTTCCGACAGTCAAAGAGATACGGGCCAGTTCTACTCTCCCCAACTTGAGGCTTATGCATACTCTTTGGAAAATCCAGCAGCTGGTAAAGGACAGACGGTGGCTTCGATGGGATTGCTCGTTTGGAAGCCAACTCATGCAATCGGCTCCTCAGTCGATGATTATGGTTTTGGAGTATTTCAAAAATACATCCCAGTTGAAAGAGATCAGGAAAATTTCTTAAAGGTAATCGGTGAGTTTATAACTGTACTCGAAGGGGATCTTCCTGATGCTGGTGCAGAGTGTGCAACCTGTAACTATCTAGTTGCTCGTAATGCGCTGAATTAACAGTGATTTTATATGTTGCATTTTAACGAGCTGGATTAATCCTCGTCTTCGGCTTTTTCAACTCTGGCTTTTTTGGGGGCGTATGTATCAACATACTCTTGCCCAGATAGCTGACCAATTGCTCGCATAATTGTGTCTGCTACATCTCTTAAGTGTTCTAAATCTGTTGGGTCACCTTCAAAGTACATCGGCTCTCCAAAGCTCATCCCCACTCTTTTTACATTTGGCACAACTTGACCTGTTGGTTGAATCTTGTCGGTATCAAACATCGCAACTGGAACAACAGGTGCACCTGATTCAATTGCAAGGCGTGCAATTCCTGTACGAGCTTTGTACAGTCGACCATCGGGAGATCTTGTTCCTTCTGGATAGATTCCTAAACAGGCCCCATCTGATAAAACTTTAAGTCCCGTTATCAGTGCAGCTTCACTGCGACGGCCTCCTGAGCGATCGACGGGAACTTGGCCTAAGGCAATGAAGGTTAATTTCTTTAATAAGCCTTTTGGGCCAGGTGAAGTGAAGTACTCACTCTTGGCTAGGAAAGTAACTTTGCGCGGAACAACCATCGGCATAAAGATCGAATCACTAAATGAAAGGTGATTAGAAGCGATGATCAGCGGGCCCTTTGCCGGAACATTTCGGAGACCGCGAACCTTAGGTCGAAACGCCAGCATGAGGAAGGGCGTCAAAAATGCTCGCAAGGCTCCATATGGCAAGTTGTTCAGCACGGGGTCAATTTACTGTCTATTGCCGGTTATGACACCATCAGAGGGTGAATGAGCATGGAAAAAGCCCTGATGAGTTCGACGATGAGGAACTGATCCGTTCCGAGTTTGACTCGATTGTTTCAGGACTGTCCCTAGATGAGTCAACACCAAATACTTATCTGGATGATCTAGAAAATGCAGAGAGATTAGAAAAATTTGGTGGTGCTGGTCAGAACGATGAAGATGGTTTTTCTCAGCCTATTCCTCCGCGTGCCAATCTGTTTGAACAATTCCGTCTAGCAAAAATTGCAATCAAGCGTTGGTTTAATCGTCCGTATCGAGAAGACGATGGCGTGAATCTGTAACTTCATTAATCGATTTTACCTAATGACAAAATTTTTATGGCTACTCTCGTGCAAGATCCGCAACTCCTACCAGCCCTGCATCATTACCTAATTCTGCAGCGATCAAAACAGGATAGGGATGTTTTCCTGCAAAGGGCATTGTTCGCTCTAATGATTCACGTGTTGGTGCCAACAAAATCTCACCGGCATCGATAACTCCTCCACCAATCACAACACAAGCAGGATCTAATAAAACTGCAAGGGATGCTATTCCAGCACCGAGCCATTGCCCTGTTGTGTTAAAGGCAGCTAGTGCAATTGGATCTGCCTCTTGTGCAGCTTGGGTAATAATCTGACCAGTCAAACCTGCAACAGTTCCATCGCCTCTAGAGAGTAGATTTCTTGCTACTTCAGGACTTGCATTAATTGCTTCACGTGCATGTCGAAGTAATGCATTTCCAGATGCATATTGTTCAAAACATCCCCTGGCGCCACATCCACAGATGTGTCCTTCAGGTACAACTCGCATGTGGCCAAACTCTGCAGCGATGCCAAATGCACCTCTATACAACTGACCATCGACAACGATTCCGCCACCTATCCCTGTGCCAACAGTAAGCATCATCATGTGGTTTTGATTGCGTCCGGCACCAAATTTTGCTTCACCCCAAGCTGCAGCATTCGCATCATTTTCAATCACTACAGGCAAGCCGATCAATGATTTCAATTGAGAATCTAAATCAACATCATTCCAATCAGCGATGTTTGGTGTGGCTAACATGGTTTTTCTATCCGATGAAACAAACCCGGCAGCACTTACGCCGACGGTTTCAACCTTGTGATCTGCCATTAACTCTTTAACAGTTTCGGCGATCGTTTGAGTGAGAGCTGTTCCACCCTGCCGCGGCGTATCTTTTCTTGCTCGCGCAAGAACTTCACCCTTATCGTCGACAACTCCGCCGAGAACTTTTGTTCCACCGACATCGATGCCAATCGACAAGCTCATTAACTTAGCCCTCTAGATGCGATTTAAGTTGAGAAAGGGCAGCATCAATAGTTGCCTTTTCAGCTTTTTTTCTCATCATGTCTGGAATCGACATTGAAAGAGAAACACCTAACTCATAGGTAACTTCCGTTGTCTCCGCATCGATGCTCTTGAATGTGTAAGCACCATCCATACTGGTCAGTAGGTCTGCTTCCTCAAGCGAAAAGATAATCTTCTCCGGAGCCTGACTCCAGTCATAATCTAGAACAACGCGATCCTTCATCATTCCAGCATCAATGCTCATCTTTATTTTTGTTATGCGACCTTGATCATCAGTTGCAAGGCTTTCGGCAGATTTAATCTGCGTTGACCAATCGGGGTACTTGTCTAGCTCCGAGAGGGTCTTTTGAATATCCGCGATAGGTGCTTCGATTATTACTGTGGATTTACTGAATTCGCTCATGGGAGAAGGCTACCCTCTTCCCCTTTTCTTGTATGTCACGCTAGCGTTGGCCCATGAATGAAATCACAGTCCCGGCACTTGTTCCTGCCTCTACTGCAGGAAATCTCACAAATCTAATCACTGAACGCGCATGGTTTGAGCCAGAGCGCGTAACGATGTCCCGACCACTTGGTGAGGGATGGCAGCCAGTTACTGCAAAAGAGGTTGAAGAAGAGATTCGAGCAACCGCTAAGGGTTTAATTGCTAGTGGTATTCAGATTGGTGATCGCGTAGCGATCATGGCTCGCACACGTTATGAGTGGACTATTTTAGATTTTGCAACCTGGTTTGCAGGCGGAGTGGTTGTTCCAATTTTTGATACATCATCTGCTGAACAGATTGACTGGATTCTTAACGATTCACACTCTGTTGCAATCGTTGTAGAAACCCCAGCTATGCGCGAATTAGTGCAGTCAGTTTTGCCTTCACATACAAAAAATGTATGGACAATGACCGATGATGTGCTTTCAGTTTTGCGTGAGGCAGGAAAGAACATAAGTGATGAAGAGGTTGATCGTCGTCGTAGCGCATTAGTTCCAAGCACTCTTGCAACTTTGATTTACACATCTGGAACAACTGGAAAACCAAAGGGCGTTCAGTTAACGCATGGAAATTTCCACGCAGAGTGCGGAAACGTTGTGCAAGGTGCAAGCGAGCTCTTCTTGAAGCCTGGAGGTTCCACACTCCTATTTCTTCCAGTAGCTCACGTGTTTGGTCGCATGGTTCAAATTGGATCGATCACTGCTGGACTTCACTTAGCTCATTGCAGTGATCCAGTGGGCCGATTGCCAATGGACCTTGCTTCCTTTAAGCCAACATTTGTTCTCGCTGTTCCGCGTATTTTTGAGAAAATTTACAATGGCGCAGAGGCAAAAGCAGAGGCTGCTGGAAAAGGAAATATCTTTAGAAAAGCAGCAGCGGTCGCAATCGCGTACTCAGAGGCACTTGATAAGAAATCAGTCTCTCCAATCCTAAAGTTAAAGCATGGCCTCTTCGACAAACTTGTTTACAGCAAGATCAGACACGGTATGGGTGGAAAAGTTGAGGCAGCAATCTCTGGTGGAGCACCCCTTGGTGTTCGCCTAGGCCACTTCTATCGCGGTATCGGTGTAACGATTCTTGAGGGCTACGGATTAACTGAGACGACCGCAGGAGCAACTTTGAATTTGTACGGAGCGCATCGAGTCGGCTCAGTTGGTAGACCAATCCCAGGTACATCTATCAAGATCGCTGAAGATGGCGAAGTATTGATTCGCGGTCCAATTGTCATGGATGGTTACTGGCAAAATGAAGCAGCCAACGCAGAAGTATTTAACTCTGAACGTTGGTTCCAAACTGGTGACTTAGGAAAACTAGATGATGAAGGCTTCCTATACATAGTTGGTAGAAAGAAAGAAATCATTGTTACAGCAGGTGGAAAGAATGTTGCACCTGCTGTTCTAGAAGATCGACTACGTTCTCATCCGTTGGTGAGCCAGTGCTTGGTTGTGGGTGACAACCAACCATTTATCGCAGCCCTTGTGACTATCGATCCAGATGCAATCAAAGCTTGGATAACTAACAACAAGAAAGATGGCGCAACGATTCCAGATCTAGTCAATGATCCAGATCTAGTTGCAGCAATTCAAACTGCAGTTGATGAAGCAAATAAGGCAGTAAGTCGCGCCGAATCAATTCGTAAATTTACGATCCTGCCAACGGATTTCACCATTGCTGGCGGACACTTAACTGCAAAACTTTCCGTAAAGCGACATGTCGTAGCCAAGGAGTTTGCAAAAGACATTGAAGCATTATTTGCAACGTGAAAAATGAGTTTGTAACTCTTTCTCAAGAGTTGCACGATGGAATTGCCCAGGACTTAGTTGGCCTGGGCTTTTCTATTGATAATGCGATTTCTCACAATAGTGATTCTGATACACGGTCAGAATTACGAGCAGTCAGATTTGAAATTACTGAATTAATTGAGAAAGTCAGAGTTGAAATACACAGACTAAGGAAATTGCCCTCCTATTCAATTAACTCAACTACTCACATTACATTTGAACTCAATCGTGTGTTTAACGAGATTTTGCGCAACGTAGAAGAGCATTCGAGAGCTACTTCCTTATCAATAACTGTCACTGACAATGGAATTGGCGGAGCAACCGTTAAAGATGGCTCTTTTGGATTAGTTGGAATACAGGAACGCGTGAAAAATTTGCGTGGGGAAACCCTTATTGAATCGGATCAGAATGGGACGAAAATTGTTGTAACAATCCCATTGGATACAAATGATTCGAGTTCTGATAGTTGATGATCACGCCGTAGTTCGATCTGGATTGGCTAGCGCTTTTTCCATAGCCAACTTCGAAGTTGTTGGATCTGCAGCCACTGTTGCCGAAGCGTTGGCACAAATCGCACATACCAATCCCGATGTTGTCGTTCTAGACCTTAACCTTCCTGATGGTTCTGGGTTTGAGATAGTTCAGTGGGTTCGATCAATATCCAAAAAGATGGGAATAGTAGTTCTGACTCTCAATTCTGGAGCCGAGTTCGTAACAGCAGCATTGAAAGCCGGTGCGAATAGTTTTGTTGTAAAAAATGCTCCTGTCTCTGAAATAGTTGCTGCAATCGAGCATTGCATCTCTTCTCCCTCATCTTTTTCAGTGAAAGGATCAGAGTTGCTGGCAAAATCTTCTGGTCCGTTGCTAACAGCGAGAGAGTTTGATGTCCTAAAAAGGATTTCACTTGGTTTAAGTAATCAAGAGATTGCTCAGCAGCTATTTCTGAGTCAGTCAACGATAAAGTCTCATATTACTTCGATTTTTCGAAAACTCGATGTAGATAACCGAATTAGTGCCATCATTTGCGCACGGGAGAATGGGTTACTTCTTCAGTAAACGCTCGAAAGCCTCTGACCAAATCTGCCATCTCCACTTTTCATTAACCCATGTTCGCCCATACGATCCCATTCGTTTAGAACCTTCAGGGTCTTTGAGAAATTTAATCACGGCTTGAGCAATGGATTTTGTATCAATACCGTCGACGACTACACCAGTTTTTCCATCTTCAACTGCATCTGGTGCACCGCCAGATGTTCCTGCAATCACGGGTAGTCCACATGCACTTGCTTCCAAATATGCAATTCCTAGTCCTTCAACTTCCAAACCCGCAAAACGAGAGCGTGATGGCATTGCAAACAAATCTCCAGCACATATGTACTCTGGCAATTGTTCATAACTTATCCGTCCAGCAAATGTCACGTGCTCTTCAAGATTTAACTGCCTTACTTTCTCTACTAGTTTCTGTTGGTATGGTCCTTGACCAACTATGAGTAGATGAGCATCTGAAACTTCTTTCAATACCAGTGGCATGGCTTCTATGAGTCGATCCTGGCCTTTGCGATGAACTAGTCGAGCCACGCAGACAACTACTTTCTTGTCCTCTAACTTCAAAGCTCTTCGAATATTTTCAGAATTTCTTGGAGAGAAATGCTCGGTATCTATTCCTGGAGCGATTCTTACCATTGAGTTTTTTGACGACTGTGTAAGCGGTCGTGAAATCACACTGCGTGTGTACTCGCCCAAATATGTCAGTGAGTCAACACCTTTTCCAATTCTACGAAGCAGTAAATTAAAGGGAAACACTTTTGCCCACCACACTTCATGCCCGTGAGTAAGAGCAACTATGCGAACTACACCAGAACGTTTCATTGAGGCAGCCAGAAGTCCTAACGGTGCAGCTGCACCAAAGGCGACAACTTGGATTTTCTTGGCTTTGATCAATTTTGAGATTCTGCGCGCTACATTTGGTGTTGGTAGCAATATTTTTGCTGGATCTCTAATGACTTGTACTCCATATTTGTGCATCCATTGATCATCATAATCCCGTGAATCCCCCTGCGATGATGTGTATACGATGGTGCTCGCAAATGGTCTTCGCTCGATCAATCCGATAACAAAGGTTTCAATACCACCAGCTCGGGGACCAAAATCATTGGTGACAAAGAGAACTACATCGCCATCACTGAACATGTGCGCAAGGCTAACTCTGTCATGGCTTCTTGTTCAACTAATTGATAGCTTCTTTATCCCTTCTACACGGTTCTTATCCATATTGGGTGATAATTAGCCAATGAGCACGATTGCAACACTTGTAGTTGGTCAAGATGGATCGACAACTAAGGACGCCACCTCCAAGAACGTTAGCTCAGTTGCTGATCGTGCATTATTTCTTGCGCGCCGACGCAACGTAGATGTAATCATTATTGGTGGTAATACCGCTCGAAATGAACCTTATTCATTCACGCCTGTTCCGCTGATTGTTTGTTCCAGAAGTTCGACAAATCCCCTTCCAAAAAATGAGAAAGCTCACGTGTGGAACTGCTCACCTGGTAAAGCTATTGATCAAGCTCGCACACTATTCGGCCACAACATCCTCATTGAGGGCGGAGTACAAATGATTATGGAGTTAGTCGATAACCAAAGAATCGATCAGCTAGAACTGAGTAGGACCCAGGTAACTGGCGGTGAAAACTTGATTGACTGGCAATACCTCTTGTCTCAGTTTAAGAACATTGAGATGAAGCAGATTGAGGATACGCAATTCTTTTCTGCTTCTAATTAAAGAGCGATCTAAATAGCGACCGAAACTGGTCAAAAATGCTAGAAAGCAGAGATAAGAGAGACACCGGTTACGGCTAAACCAATACCAATGTATTGAACTTTATGAAGTCGCTCATTGAGTAACTTGAAAGCAAGGAGGGCGGTTGCGATTGGAAAAAGAGAACCAAAGACCATCGCCACTGAAACCAAGCCCTTTGTCGTTGCCACACCCAGAAGGAGATTTGCCATAAAATCCGCAGCACCAATAAAAATTAGAAGCGGCAGATCACTCCTCTCAAACTTTCCTGTAGTTCTAAATTTCAATGCAATAGCAATAGTTACAAAGAACGTGGCTCCGCGCATAGATACCATAGTTAACAATGCACTTGATTCAGAACCAATGGCCATGAAAGTCAGTGAAACTCCAAAACCGGCTGCGGCTCCTAAAGCAAGCAATAACGGTTTTATCGGCATTCTTTGTGATAGCTCAGGCCCACTTGCACAAAAAACTCCCGCTAGCGCAACAAATATTCCAATTAAGGCTAACGTTGAAAGTTTATCTCCAGTTGC